>JAUVTI010000172.1 GCA_030601605.1 Gemmatimonadales bacterium | reverse complement strand
ACCGGGTCTTCGGGAACCTTTTGGGGTTGCGCGAGTATGGTTCGGCGGCGCGCAGAGGGTGTCCCGGGGCCTCATTGGAGCCCCGCAAGGAACCGCTCCAAATCGCGTATCTTTGGTTGACAAAAGGACTTAAAGCCCCTTATTTTGGGCCGGTCCGGGTCCCACCCCCAACGTCGGAGGTCGCAATTGAGCCGTAGTCTGAACAAGGTGATGCTGATCGGGAATCTCGGAGCCGAACCCGAGATTCGCAGCACCGCCAGCGGGACCCGGGTGGCCACTCTGTCGGTGGCCACGGGCCGGTCGTGGACGAACCAGGCGGGCGAGCGCCAGGAGAAGACAGAGTGGCACCGCGTGGTGCTCTGGAACAGCAAGAGCGGCGGGCTCGCCGACGTCGCGGAGAAATACCTCAAGAAGGGCGACCGGGTCTACATCGACGGACGGATCGAGTACCGCACCTGGGAGGACCGGGAGGGCAAGACGCGCTACTCGACCGAGATCAACGCCCGAGAGATGATCATGCTCGGGTCACGAGGTGGTGGAGCCGAGATGGACGCGCCGGCGCGCGCCAGTGCCAAGCCGGCCGCCGCGGACGGGCCATCGGAGTCGTACAACGACTTCCCGGAGGCGCTTGATGAGGAAGACGACGATCTTCCGTTCTAGCTGCGTTGCCCTGCTGGCCGTTGCGTTTGCGGCCAGCGGCAGCTCGGCGCAGGAACCAGACAGTCTGCAGATCCCCGGCCAGCCGGACGTTCACGTCGTGGTCGAGGGCGAGACCCTTTGGGACTTGGCGGGGCGCTATCTCGGCGATCCGCTTCTGTGGCCTGACATCTACCGACTCAACACGCTGGTCGTGGAAGACCCCCACTGGATATTCCCCGGTGAGGAGTTGCGGCTCGCGGGGCCGGCGGACGCCGCCGGGCAGCTGGTGGTGATCGGCCAGCCGGTCGAGGGCCAGCCGGGCGTGGACGTCACGCCGCAGGTCGAGCAGGTGGTGCTGCCGCCGGGTCAGCAGCAGGATGCCGGTGCGGAGGACATTCTGATGCCCGACGCGCTGCTGCCTCCGGGCGCGCCGCCGCCTCCTCCTCCGACCGAGAGCGCGCTCACGGTGTTTGCACCGGAGGGCTACCAGGGTGGGTCCATCCGGAGTTTGCGCGGCCCGGGCTACTGGTACCGGCCGATTCGGTTGGGCGAGTTCTACGCTGCCGGGTTCCTGACGGAAGAGCAGGATCTGCCATGGGGCAAGGTGCTCCGGGCGGTCGGCAAGCCGACGCTGAGGAACCTGTCCGCGACCTCGACGACCCTGATCTACGGTGAGGTTGCCATCGAGGCGCCCAGCGGCGCTACGTACCAGGTGGGCGACTCGCTGCTCATGGCCGTGATGCCGCGCTCGGTGAGTGGATGGGGCGAGGTGGTTCTGCCCACCGGGATCGCCGTGGTCACCCAGACAACCGGGGAAAGTAGCCGGGCTGCCATCGTGCAGCAGTTCTTCCGGGTGGGCGACGGGCAGGTTGCCATCCCGCTCGAGCCCTTCGTCAACCCGGGCGACGTGATTCCGGTGCCGGTGCAGAACGGCCTCACCGGTTCGATCATCACGCCCCGCGACGTCCACCCGTTGGTGCAGCAGCAGAACATCATGTTCATCGACCGGGGCCGGTCGGATGGGGTCGCCCTGGGCGACGTGTTCATGAGTCTGCGGCCCAGTCAGCGCGAGGGCATCCAGCCCGACATCCTGGGCTACATGC
Source organism: Gemmatimonadales bacterium (assembly GCA_030601605.1). Classification (GTDB taxonomy): domain Bacteria; phylum Gemmatimonadota; class Gemmatimonadetes; order Gemmatimonadales; family GWC2-71-9; genus WVYX01. The sequence continues at coordinate 2,747 of JAUVTI010000172.1, read as the reverse complement.
AGATCGTCCACACCCGTGAACGCTCGGCATCGGGTATCGTCCTATTCATCGAGGACCTGGGGATCGGTAGCGGCTCTCCGGTGGTGCTGGTTCGCAAGATGCCATCGTGAGGCAGCGGGACACCGCGCCTCTGGCAACAGATCAGTGTTTCGCGCCAACGGCCGCTTTTCGCGGCCGTTGCGTTATAATTGCCTCCGGTATCCGGCGCTGCTCGCAGCGACCGGGTGCCGGCTTCGCGCATCTGGGCGGTAGGGGGCGCGGTCGAGCCGGCGTGAGAACCGACATCCAAAGGGGCAACACGAGCATATGACCGAACGCGTGCTGGTGACGGGCGGAGCCGGGTTCATCGCGTCGCACGTGGCCGAGCGGTATCTGGCGGAGGGGTTCGAAGTGACGGTGCTGGACGATCTCTCGAGCGGCAGGCGCGAGCACGTCCCGAGCGGGGCCGAGTTCGTCGAGGCCGACGTGGGGTCGCCCGAGGCGCGCGAGCTGATGGCATCGGGCGGGTTCACAGTTCTCAATCACCACGCGGCGCAGATGGACGTGCGCCGGTCGGTGGCCGATCCGGCGTTCGACGCCCGCACCAACATCCTCGGGCTGCTCAACCTGCTGGAGGGAGGTCGCGCCGGCGCGCTGCGGCGCGCGGTGTTCGCCTCGTCGGGCGGTGTCGTGTACGGTGAGAGCGACGAGCTGCCCCACCCGGAAACCGCGCGCAAGCTGCCGGTCTCGCCCTACGGCGTGAGCAAGCTGACCTCCGAGTTCTACCTGGCGGCATACGCGCAGCTGTATGGGATGGAGGTGGTCTCCCTGCGCTACGCCAACGTCTTCGGCCCGCGCCAGAATCCGCACGGCGAGGCCGGCGTCGTGGCTATCTTTGGAAGCAGGCTGCACCGGGGAGAGCCGCTCACGATCTTCGGGGACGGATCACAGACCCGCGACTACGTGTATGTGGCTGACGTGGTGGAGGCCAACATGTGCGCAACGCGCTCCCGGGTGGCCGCGGCGGACGACATAGACGCGCTGGCGTTCAACGTCGGCACTGGGACCGAGATCAGCGTGACGGATCTGGCCCAGTCGCTGCTCGACGCCGCGGGCCGGTCGGTCGCCATCGAGCATGCCGCGGCGCGCGCGGGAGAGCTGCAGCGCAGCGCGGTGGCGATAGAGAAAGCGGAGCGCGAGTGGGGCTGGAGGCCTCAGGTGTCTCTCGTGGAGGGACTCAGACGTACCTACGAGTGGCTGGCGGAGGAAGCGGCATGATGTTTCAGGTGGGTGGGGCGCTCCCGACCAGCGCCTGGGAGCTCGTCACGACTTCGAGCGTGGCGACCAAGATCGTGCTGCTCATCCTCGTCCTGTTCTCGATCGTCAGCTGGTTCCTGATCGCGCTCAAGTGGGTTCAGTTCCGGAAGGTGCGGCAGCAGGCGGACCGCGTCTTCGGCACACTGGAGCGCACGCGCCGCCTGGAGGACGCATACCACGCGGTGATGAAACTGCCTCCGTCACCGTACGGCAGGCTGCTCCGCGAGGGCGTGAACTTCTTCTCCGAGCTCCGTCCCGGCGCACTCAAGGAGCAGACCGGTCAGCGCCAGACTCTCAGCCAGACACAACTCGACGTGCTCCGCATGATGCTCGCCAAGGAGGTGAGTGCGGAACGGGATCTCATGGCGCGGTTCATACCGTGGTTGGCGACGATCGGATCGGTGAGTCCGCTGCTGGGTCTCCTGGGAACGGTCCTCGGCGTCATGGACGCGTTCCTCGGCATTGCGGCGGGCGGCTCGGGCAACATCTCCGCCGTCGCCCCCGGCGTTGCGGAGGCATTGGTCACGACCGTGCTGGGCCTGGCGGTCGCGATCCCGGCCGTCATGGCGTACAACCTGTTTGCCAGCAGGCTGGGCATCTTCGCCGGCGAGCTCGAGGGATTCGCGCAGGAGGTAGTGGGCACGATGGCGCGTGAGGGGAGGATCTAGGCCATGCAGACCGGGCTGCATGGACACGGCGAATTGCCCGTGATGGCCGACATCAACGTCACGTCGCTCGTGGACGTTGCGTTCGTGCTGCTGATCATCTTCATGATCACCGCCCCGATCATGCAGGGGGGCGTGGACGTGCAGCTGCCGCGCGCGGAGGCGCGCCCGCTGCAGGCGAGGGAGGGGCTCGTAGTGTCGATCGACCGCGCGGGCCAGATCTTCGTGGATGAGACCGCCCTCTCGTACGAGGACTTTCGCACGGCATTCCCCGCAATGGTTGCGGCGCGGCAACCGAGCGGCGTCTACCTGAGGGCCGACCGGCGGGTCGACTATGGTCAGGTGGTGCGCGTGCTGGCCGCGATGCGCGCGGCCGGCATAGGTGACGTGGGACTCGTGGCCGAGGAGGAGGTCATCCGACGGTGATGCGCGCGCGGCGCGCTCAGCGCCGGATGCAGTCCGCACGCGGCTCCGGGTTCGCGCTGACTGCGACCCTGGCCGTGCACGTCACAGGGTTTGGGGTGCTGTTCTCGGCGCCGCCGATCGTGGGGGACGTGCGGCCACCCGTGTATACCGTGGAGCTGGTCGCCGCGCCGCGCACGCAGCCGGAGGAGCGCCGCGCGCCCGAGGTCGTTGAGCGCCCGGCCGAGCGTCCGGCACCGGTCAGCAGCCGCCGGCCGCGCCGCACGTCTGTGGCTGAGATGCCACCGCCACCCGAGCCGGCGGCGGAGCGCGAGCCCGCTCCCCGCACCACCCCCGACGTGGAGCTCGCGCCCGACGTCGAGC
>JAUVTI010000192.1 GCA_030601605.1 Gemmatimonadales bacterium | reverse complement strand
ACTACTCGGTGGTCGCGGGGTGGACGATCCGCTACGCAGTGGCGTCGATCCTCGGGGAGATCCCGCGGCAGGAGCCGGGCGTCTTCTGGACGAGCTTCACGAGCTCGTGGTGGCCGGTGCTCACGCACGGCATCGCGATGGGGGCCGGGATGCTGGTCGTGGCCCGCGGGGTGACTGCGATCGAGCGCGTGGCGAAGGTGCTGATGCCGACGCTGATCGTGCTCGTAGTCCTGCTCGCGATCCGCGCCGTGACGCTGCCCGGTTCCTCGGCGGGCCTCTCGTACCTGTTCACGGTGGACTGGGGCGCTCTGGGGGACGCGCGGATCTGGATCGAGGCGCTGACGCAGAACGCGTGGGACACCGGCGCCGGGTGGGGCCTGGTGCTGGCCTACGCCGCGTATCTCCGAACCGAGGAGGACACTGCGCTCAACGCGTTCATCCTGCCCGCCGCGAACAACGCCGTGTCGCTTCTCGCGGGCATCATGGTGCTGTGCACGGTCTTCGCCGTGGTGCCGCAGCTCGTCGCCAACCTCGCCTCCGATCCCGGCGCGCTGAGCGCCTATCCCGCGCTGTCCGACGCGGTGCTGGGGGGCGAGCAGCTGTCCGCGGACCTCATCCAGCGCACCATATTCAGCACCGGCAACGAGGGGCTCACGTTCATCTGGATGCCGCAGCTGTTCGCCCGAGTGCCGTTCGGCCAGTTCTTCATGGTCCTGTTCTTCCTGGCGCTCACCTTTGCGGCCTTTACCAGCCTCATCGCCATGATCGAGCTGGCCACGCGCGTGCTGCGGGATGCCGGGATGCGGCGGGCGCAGGCCATCAAGGTGGTTGGAGTGGTGGGCTTTCTCTGCGGCCTGCCGTCGGCACTCTCGCTCAGGTTCCTGCACAACCAGGACTTCGTGTGGGGCGTGGCGCTCATGGTGTCCGGCCTGTTCTTCGCAATCGCCGTCATCGTGTACGGGGCGAGGCGCTTCCGGGAGCAGCAACTCAATCACGAACACTCCGACATCCGGGTGGGGCGGTGGTGGGAGATCGTGATCACCGTGTTGGTCCCGCTCGAGGCGCTGGTGCTCCTGGCGTGGTGGGTCTACCAAGTACGCGGTGAGGACCTTGCGGGCTGGCTCGACCCGCTGCGAGAGGCCAACGTGGGCACGCTGTTCTTCCAGTGGGCGGTGGTGCTGGCTTGCCTCCTGCTCGCCAACCGCTGGTTGGCGCGCCACACGCACGGAGTCGAGGCGCGGCCGGCGGAGTGAAGTCATGCGTCTGGATCACTTCCGAGACATGGTAGGGCGGATGGCCGCGGAGGTCCCGGCCGACTACATGGACGGGATCGCCGCCATCGAAGTGAGCCCCAAGTCCCTGCCGGACCCCGTGCGCGCCGGCGTCTACACGCTGGGAGAGTGCATCCCCTTTGATATCGGCTCGGACGAGGTCGTGTCCCGCGTAGTGCTCTACCACGGCTCCTTCCTCGAGCTCTCCCGTGAGCGGCCGGATTTCGAGTGGCGCGGCGAGGCCTGGGAGACGCTGCTGCACGAACTGCGCCATCATCTCGAGTTGAAGGCGCGCACCGAGGAGCTGGACGCGTACGATTGGGCCACGGAGCAGAACTTCGCGCGGCTGGACCGGCAGCCATTCGATCCTCTGTTCTATCGCTCCGGTGAAGCGGTGACGGAGGACGTGTACCGAGTGGACGACGACGTCTTCGTCGAGAGGGTGGTACGCAGGCTTCCGCCCGTCGTAGAGCTCGACTGGCACGGGGCGCGCTACGAGGCGTCGGTGCCCGAGGGACCGCTTCCCCTGTACCTTGCACTCGATGGGCTGGCGCACCAACCGTCGGGTGATGTATTCGTAGTGTTCCGGCGCAAGCCGTCGCTGTGGGACCTGTTTCGTCCCACGCCCGCAGTCACCGAGGTGCGCGCGCATGCCGAACCCATCTCCTGAGCGGTCTGTCTTGGTTCTGACCAAGGACCTGTTCTTCCGGGCCAAACTGGAAGGACTGGTGAAGCAGGCCGGGTGCTACCCGGTTCGAGAGGGTGACGCTGCGCTGGCGGTCGTCGAGCTCGGCGGTCCTGCGGCGCTGGAGCGCGTGCGCGAGCTCGTGGCGGCGGGGACTACCGTAGTGGCGTTCGGCTCGCACGTTCGGGCGGGGGATCTCAGGGCGGCCCGCGATGTCGGCGCGCAGGCTGTGCCCAACTCGAAGGTCGAGGACGCGCTGCGCGCCGCACTGGAGCCGGAGTAGGGCGAAGTGGCCGCGCGGTGAGGCGGTTATCTTAGTGGTCAGCGATCACTGCTGGCTGCCACCGGTACGAGAGAGAGCGCAGATGACACACGAAACCACCACATCGCTGGCCCCGGCCGAAGTACTGCGGCGCGCCAAGGAGTTCTTTCCGGAACGTGTCCCGGCCAGCGCCGCATTCCTCGAGGAGGAAGGATCCAACTTCGCGGTGTTCAGAGGCCAGGGTGGTGAGGAGTTGACGGTGGCGGTCTTCGAGTCGGCCGACGGCACTCGGGTACGGGCTTCCACGCTGCTGTTCGACCAGTCGATCGGCCGCTTCTTCTCGACGCTGCAGCCGGCCGGTGGAGGTGCGCAGTGAGCCCCGACGTGCTCACCCTCCGGGTCTCGGTTCCGGACGTCTGGGACCTGGTCACGGTGGAAGCGGCGCCGGACTGGACGGTGGAGCGGCTCAAGAGCGAAGCGTTGGCGGCCGCCCTCGGCGGCAGCCCCGACGCGGCTCGCTACGAGACGAAGTTCCGCGGCGGCATCGTGCTGGATGAAGGAGCGACGCTCGCGTCGCTGGCGGTGCCGAACGGCGCATCGCTCATCGTGCTTCCCGCTCGCCGCAGGCCGGTGCGCTAGCCGCCAAGCGCCCCTCCGCCCCTTGACTATCCCCGTCCCCAAGACAAGCCTTCCCGCTTATGGCCATTCGGCTCTCGCCCACGGAGCTGCTGGCAGTACTGCAGCCCTGGGCTGACGTCGCACAACCCATCCACCGCCGCCTTGCGCAGCTCGCGGAGGCGGAGCCCGGACAGGAGGTCCTCTGGGTCGGGTGCGGCTCAGGACGCTCCGTGCTGTGGTGGGCGGAACGGTTCGGAACGCGCGTCGAGGGCGTCGATCCCGATCAGCAGGCGATCGAGGCGGCCGAGAAGACGGCGCGCGCGGTAGGGCTTCAGAAGATCGCGACGTTCCAGACCGCCGATCCCCGCGATCTCCCCCACGAGGACAAGGTGTTCGACGTGGTGATCACCAACCTGCTCGCGCTGCACGGGAGCGACGGCGCGGAGGTGATGAAGGAGGCCGGCAGGGTGGCGCGTCCCATGAGCACCGTGATGGCGCTCGTGCCGACGTGGCTCAGCACGCCCGATCCCGAGGATGCTCGCCAGTTGAAGGAGTTGGGGCTCGAACCGCATCTCCTCGTGGAGTGGAAGAGCTTCTTCCGCGGGGGCGAGGTGGTCGAGTTGAGCGTGGAGGAAGCGGCTCAGGACGGAGGGTGGATCTCCCACGGCGGGCTCGGCTTGGTGGTCAGGGGTTGGCGGGCCGCCAGGTGGAAGGGGGTTCGCGCAGTGCTGAGCCCCGAGTTCCGCACGCTCCGGTCGCTGGCGGAGAAGCGCGTCTTGGGTCTCTCGATCATCAAGGGAACGCGTTGGCCACACACATGATCCCCACGGCCTGTTCGGTCGCGCTCCCACTTCCCAGCACCAATCCCTACACCTACGCCGTACCGCGCTCACTGGCGGACCGCGTGGTTCGCGGCGCGCGGGTCGTGGTGCCGGTGCGCTCGCGCGAGATGGTGGGGATCGTCGTCGACGTCGGGGAGAGCGACATCGAGAATCCGAAGCCGATACTGCTCGCGCCCGGTCCGTCGCCGATCGTCCCTGCTT
>JAUVTI010000092.1 GCA_030601605.1 Gemmatimonadales bacterium | reverse complement strand
TCGCTACACCCGATTGGGAAGGTGGGCGCCGGCTGAGCAGACTGGAGGGTCCATTCAGTTCGCGCGTCTGCCGAGTGGCGCGTGGTTCATCCGGGACTGGAGAGTGCGGGCACCGATCGCTCGCTTGAGGGGGGTGTGGCGGGACACCGTGCTGTTCGGCTACCTGGAACGGGGCGGGAGGGTGGTCGAGGTGTTGAGCGCCGGCGGCGAACCGATAGTGCGTTTCGAGGAGCCGCCAGCGCCGCAGAACTGACGGGCGCGATGCCCTAGTCGGCGCCCTCGCTCCGGAACCACCGCACGGTCCGCGCCAGCGCCTCGTGGGGCGATGTGGTGGGACGCCACCCCAGTTCCCGCTCCGCCTTCTCCGAGCTGAAGGGATTTTCGCGCGAGAGGAAGCGCGCGCCCGATCCTCCTATCCCGGCGTAGCTCCCCGGGGCCCGCAGTCGCCGCCACAGATGCCAGGCGTGCCCCGCGACCAGCGCAACGCTCAGCGGGAGCCGGACGAAGCGCATTCGTCTACCCCCGGCAGCGCCAATTATCTCGAAGAACTCGCGCTGGGTGATGCCGCCGTCGTTGGTCGTATTGAACGCCCCCTCCACGTCCGGGCGGTCGAGCGCGGCGAGCACCGCCTCGGCCACGTTGCCGGCGTACACGACGGCGATGTGATTGTCACCCTTTCCCACGAGCGGAGCCACGCCGAAGCGCACGACGCGCATCACACGCGTCATGAAGATCCTCTCGCGCTCTCCATAGATGACACATGGTCGCAACGCGGCCGCACTCACTCCCAATTCGCGCGCGCGCTCCCACAGGATCTCCTCGGCGAGGCGCTTGGAGCGCGCGTAGTAATCGGCTTCCGCGATGGGTGCGAACGGGGCATCCTCGGTCAGCGGCCCGCCCTTCGCCGTTTCGGTCCTGCGGCCGTACACGGCGATCGACGAGATGTGTACCAGGCGGGCGCCGCTGCGTGCCGCGGTGTCCACCGCGTGGCGGGTGCCAAGCACGTTCACGGCGTGGTAGCGCTCCCACGGAACGGACTCGGCGACGATGGCGGCGGCGTGCACCACCGCATCGACCTCACGCAGTTGGGCCCAGCTCGCGGCGTCCTCGACCGCGCCGAGCGCGCTCTCGGCGCCCAGCCGCTCGACCATGGCGCGGCCCTCGCTGCTGCGCACCAGCGCCACGACGGAATCACCGCGGCGGACCAGCCGCTCGATTGCGTGACTCCCGACGAGACCGGTGCCGCCCGTGACCAGTACCCGCACTCTTGTTATGGAAGCTGAAATGGAAGGGACACTGTGCGCGCCGCCGCGCCAGCCGCGGTCAGGGCTCGATCCGACTCGACCTCGTACCGCACCATCGCGAGGCCGACGTAACGGCCGAGGCGCTCCAGCCATACCGCGCTGCTGACCCGTCCCACGGGTCTCTGATCCTGCAACACTTCGGTGACCGTGAAGTCCGGCTCTCCCTCCCAGGAGAGTCCGGTGAGGCGCCGGTTGGCGTGACCGCGGAAATGGAGCCGCGCCACCGTCTCCTGCCCGGTGTAGCAGCCCTTTTCATAGGAAACGGCGCCGAGCTCGTCGAACCGCACCTCCTGCGGCAGGGTCTTCTCGCCGATCTCGGCACCGAGGCGCGGCCAGCCCGACGTGACTCGGGCCAGCTCGAGCGCGCCCGGGCCGCCCTCGACGATGCCAACTCCGGCGAGCGCGGCCACCACAGCGTCCGCCCCGGACTCGGGACACGTCAACTGCAGCGTGAACGGTTGTCCGTGTGGCGGTGCGGCGGCTTCGAGTTCCACGCCGCCCAGTGACGCGGCTCCCGCCCTCCCCGCGTCCGGGATCGCCAGGCCGGCCCGTCCGGCGAGCTCCGCAGCGTGCGGGCCCACCAGATGCAGCACCGATACGTCCTCGGTGCGGTTCGTTACGCGGGCCAGCCGCGGTGGAACGTAGCGCGCGAAGGTCGCGAGGACGTCGTCCTTGCCCTGAAGCGGCACGTACACGGCAGCGTCCCCGCCCCGCCGCGCCACCCACAGGTCGCTGATGATCATTCCCTTCGGCGTGAGCGTCGCCCCATACGCGAACGCGTCCGATCCCGCGGCTTCGATGTCGTTGGTGAACAGGCCCTGGATGCACTCCGGTACCGAGGGGCCAGTCAGTTCCAGCACGGCGCTGTCGGCGCGGGCGACCACGGCGCCCTCCAGCACGGCGTCAGCCTGTGCCGCAGTGAGCGTGCTCGTCCCGGTAACGAGAACCGGGGACCGTGAGTCACCCGGCATAGAACCCCGCGCGCTCATACGACCAGTCCAGTATCTCGACGGGGTGCACCACGGGGATGGACTCACCGGCGGCCAGCAGTCCCGCGCCGATCTGCATGGCGCAGCCGGGGTTCCCGGTAGCTACGACATCGGGCCGCGCCGCGAGTAGCGTCTCGATCTTGCGCGTGAGTACCGCGCCCGAGAGCGCCGGCTGAGCCAGCGAGTAACTCCCGGCGCTGCCGCAACACAAATCCGCATCCTCGTGGCCCACGCGCTCGATGCCGTCTACCGCGTCGAGCATGGCCACGGGCTCGCGGGCCACGCCCTGCGCGTGCAGCAGGTGGCACGGCGGATCGTATGCGACCCGCAGGCCCAGCGACGCTCCACGACGGGGGCCGCGCTCCACCAACACTTCGCTCACGTCGCGCACCCGCGCCGCGAGCGTCTCGGCGCGGCGAGCCAGAGGGTCACCGGCGAGGTGCCGGCCGTACTCCTTGAGCATCGCTCCGCAGCCGGCGGCGTTGGCCACGATCACCGTATCGTCGTCGAGCGCATCGAACGCCGCGACGTTGCGCCGGGCCAGGGCCAGCGCCTCATCGTGCTGCCCCGCGTGGGTGTGCAGCGCGCCACAGCAGACCTGGGCGGGTGCTTCCACGAGCTCGAACCCGTTGGCGGAGAGTACCCGCTCCGTGGCCCGATGCACGTGTGAGAACAGGCCGTCCATTATGCAGCCGCGCAGCACCACGGCGCGGCCGGCGGGCTTGGTGCCGCGGCAACCGGCATCGGTGGCCGGTGGCGATCGCTTTCCATTGGTGTCGGGACGGGTGGGCCGGGTGGCGGCCAGCATTCCGAGAGCGAGTCCGAAGCGGGAGCGTCCCGCGAATAGACCGGCCGCCCACCGTGCGGCTCGCGCAACGGGGAAGAGCAGCTGTCCCAGTCGGCGCTCCGCCATCACGGTGTGGACGAGCCGCACCGAGAGCGGAATGCCCCGAGTGCGCGTGAGCAGGTGGCGCGCCCGCTCGAGCGCCGGCCCGTAGCTCACACCGGAGGGACACACCGGCTCGCATGCGAGGCAGCCGAGGCAGCGGTCGAGGTGCTTGGTGAGCGCTTGGTCCCGAGGGTCGATGCGCCCGGCGGACAACCCCTGCAGCAACACGATGCGGCCGCGCGGGCTGTCCGACTCGTCGCCCGTGACCAGATAGGTGGGACAGCTCTGCAGGCAGAACCCGCAGTGGACACACGGCTCGAGTCCCGCGGCAAGGCTCGCCGTCACGCGACTGCGTCCACCGGCACCACCAGCGTGCCGTGAGGGTCGAATGCGCGGCGCAGCTGCCCGACCAGCCGACCCACGCCCTCGCGGTACGCTCCGAAATGCCCGAGGGATTCGCGCATGGGCCAGGGAGCCCGCTCCAGCGTGAGCGGGATCTCCTGCTGGGCGGCCTGATGGCGCAGCAGCTTCACCCTGTCGTGAGTCGTATCGCCGCTCCAGCGGATCGTCCCGCTTCCGACGGTGGCCGAGAGCCAGGCCTCCGGCAGATGGTGTGCCACGAGGTCGAGAGCGTCGTCCAGCGCCGAGGGAAGGGTGCCAAGGCGGACGGTGGTCGGGCCGGACTCTGCGCCGGCAAGGATGTCGCTCCACAGCCGGGCCGATTCATGCGCCGGAAGCTCGGCGAACCCGAGCGCAGCGGCTCCGCCCACGGCGTTGCGCGTAGCCTGCACCTCGGCATCGGCCCCGATCAGGCGAATCGCGAGCGCCCAGTCCGCTGCCTGCGCCGCGGCGGGGGCAACTAGCTCGAGCGCGCCGGGCGTGATGCCTGCACCGAGTATCCGGCGCGCGGCGCCGAGCAGGCCGTCGCGCGTTCCCGTCGCCACGAGCGTCATGTCGGCCCTGGGCACCGCGCGCAGCCGCAACGTGACCGAGGTGACTACTCCGAAGGCGCCGAAGCTGCCGGTGGCGAGTTTTGCCAGGTCGAACCCGGCGACGTTCTTCACGACGCGACCGCCGGGCCGAACGACGCGGCCGTCACCGGTCACGAGTGTGAGTCCCAGCACGTGGTCGCGCACGTTGCCGAAGCCGCCGCGCAACGGGCCGGCGGTGGCGGTGGCCACGACGGAGCCGACGGAGCGTCCCGTCCCCGGCGGGTCCAGCGCGGCCCATGCGCCCTGATCGGCCAGTGCGCCACGCAGGTCGTCCCACGCGACTCCGGCCTGCGCGGTCGCCACGAGGTCGGCGGGGTCGAGGAACGTGATCTCCGAGAGACGCTGCGTAGTGAGCGCGAGGTCCGCCGGCGCATCGTCCGGCGACCACCTGCGTGCGCCCTCGACTCGCACCCGCCAACCCGCTTCAGACGCGGTACGCAGGACCAACGCCGCCTCCTCTTCCGAGCGCGGAGCCACCCGGGGCAGCCCGGTGCCGTCCGTTTCGAGCACCGCGTCCGTCCCCACGAGAGAGCGGATGCGGTGGACGATGGTCATTCCTCTTTCAGCCACTGCTCGTAGCGCTCTCGCGTTTGGGTCACGTACTCGACGGCCTCGCTGACGTAGGGCGCCGCGTCACTCGCCTGCCACGGGCTCGTGAGCGCCTGCTGCACGTCCATCTCCACCAATGCCGCGAACAGGCTCGGCAGGTTGTCCCGCACGTGCCGCTGCAGCCCCTCGGCGCCGAGCGGATGGAGCCACGGCGGCGCGGCGATCCACACGCGGACGGTGGCGGCGGAAATGACCGCGGGGTAGGCCTGCTGCAGGGCGCGGGTGCCGTCGTCCTCCTCGATCTGCTGCTGCGCGAGCTGGGCCCGCTCCTCGGCGGTCTGCAGCTGGTCATGGAACAGGGACAGCCAGCGCGTGGGCACTCGGCTCACGATGCCACCCCCATCTTCCACTCGCGGCAGGCGTGGGCCGGGAGCACCTTGCCGGGGTTGGAGATCTCCGCAGGGTCGAACACGAGTCGAACGGCGTGCATGGCGCCCAGCGTGTCGGCGTCGAACATGAGCGACATGTAGCGGCGCTTGTCGGACCCGACTCCATGCTCGCCGGTGATGGTCCCCCCGGCTGCGACGCACACCTTCATGATGGCCGCCGAGGCGCGCTCTACGCGCTCTACCGCCGCCTCGTCGCTGCCGTCGAAGGCCATGTTGGGGTGCAGGTTTCCGTCGCCGGCGTGGAACACGTTGGCCACATTGATCCCCAGCTCGTTTCCGATCGCCTCCAGCTGCTCGAGCACGTCCGGGAGGGCCGAGCGAGGCACGACCGTGTCCTGCACCACGAGATCGGAGCTGAGCCGGCCCAGTGCGCCGAACGCCTTCTTGCGTCCCTGCCACAGCCGGGTGCGCTCGGCCTCGTCGCGTGCCACCCGCACGGTGCGCGCGCCACTCTCGCGCAGCAGCAGCTCGACCTCCGCGCACTCGGCGGCTACGGCGCCTTCGTCGGCGCCGTCAAGCTCGACGAGCAGCACGGCGGCTGCGTCAGTCGGATAGCCCGCAGCGTAGATCGATGCTTCCACTACGCCGATGCAGTTGCGATCCATCATCTCGAGCGCCGCAGGCACGAGGCCCGACCGGATGATGGCCGAGACTGCCTCACCGGCCGTGCGCAGCGCGGCGAAGTCTGCGAGCAGCGTACGTACCGCGGTGGGCACCGGAGTCAGGCGCACCGTTATGCGGGTGGCGATGCCGAACAGACCCTCGCTGCCCACGAAGAGCCCGACCAGGTCGGGGCCCCACGGCTCCCCATTGCGGGAGCCCAGGGTGGCCACGCCGCCGTCGGGCAACACCACCTCCAACTCGAGCACGTGGTTGGTCGTGACCCCGTACTTGAGGCAGTGCGGCCCGCCCGCGTTCTCGGCCACGTTGCCGCCGATGGTGCATACGGTCTGGCTCGAAGGATCCGGCGCATAGTGCAGTCCGTGGGGCGCGGCCGCGGCCGAGAGCCGCACGTTGACGACGCCCGGCTCCACGACCGCCAGGCGGTTCGCCGGATCCACCTCGAGGATGCGGGTGAGCCGGGTGAGGACGACGAGCACGGCGTCGTCGGAGGCGAGAGCGCCTCCGGACAAGCCCGTACCGGCGCCACGAGCCACGAACGGGATGCTGTGGCTCGCCAGCTCCCGGACGATCCGGATGACCTCCTCGCGGGTTCCGGGGATGACGACCGCCCCGGGTCGGCTGCGGTGTGTCGGCAGCCCGTCTCCCGCGTATGTCTCCAGCTCGGCGTCGCTCTGCCGGACCCAACCGGGTCCCACGATCGCCGAAAGGGCTGCAAGCACACCGGCCGGGATCGTCATGCTAATCGCGCAGCTCTGTGTGTGGACGGCCGCTCTTACCGTTTCCCTTCGCCTGCTCGCGCCGGGCCGCGCTGTCCATCGCATCGCGGCCGAGCTCGTCCAGAACGATCGTCAGGCGCCGCAGCCGGTCACTGGGCCGGCGCAGCTCGAGCAGTCCCTGCTTGACCATCGGGCCGACATCCAGCGCCGCGGCGACGCGGAACGAGAGCTCCATGGGATCATCGGGGAGATCCGGCGAGGCTCGCAGTGCGTCGCTGCCGGAGGCGGCGATGCTGGCGTACCGCTCGTACCCGCGGCGGACCTCCGTGGCCAGCTCTACCACCTCATCGCTGTCGAACGGCTCGTCCTGGAACGATTCCACGACTCCCACTCGGTAGAGCCGATCCGTCTCAACGTAGGTCCGGAGCAGGAAGCGCTCCTCACCCTGCACGAGGATGTTGAACCTGCCCTCGGGGAGGGACTGCACGGAGTCGATGAACACCAGGCATCCCACCGCGCCAGGCGAGGGAGCGGGATCCGTGTACGGTGTGGGGGTGACGTGCGAGATCCCGAACCTGCCGTCTCCCGCCTGGCAGTCGCCCAGCATCTGGCGGTAGCGCGGCTCGAAGATGTGGAGCGGCCGCGATTCGCCCGGGAAGAGGACCAGCGGCAAGGGGAAGATCGGGATCGTGCGCGTGTGCATAGTGCAAGTTACAATCGCCGCGGGATTGCGGGGGAACGGGGGGAAGTCTTCTCAGCATGGCTTCCGACGCCGCAGGGAGTTGCGGGACCCCTTAGGCCTGCGGACCGCAAGATCTTCCCCGTTCCCCCAACGCACGCGCGGTCCCGGGAAAGGTCGACCGAGGCGAAGCTGGAGGGCTCACATGCTGGATGCGCACCTTTATGCCCGGACCTACGAAGGCCAAGGGGGACCGGGGCGCCTCGTAGGCAGGGCTTCCGGGTGGGGTCGGGCGGGCGGTGGGATGTACGGGGTGTGGGTGGCTGAGTCGGAAGCCCTGCCCGAGAGGCGTCCCCCGGTCCCCCGCAACCATCG
>JAUVTI010000140.1 GCA_030601605.1 Gemmatimonadales bacterium | reverse complement strand
CGCGGCGCTACTCCCGTCTCTACCACCGCGCCATGAGCCGGCTGCACGGCGAGCTCGCGCGCCGCGTGAGCCCGTCGGAGCGCATCCAATTCGATGCCGAACCGGATGCGCTGTGGAAGCGAATGTGCGATGCGGCACCGCCCGGAGTGGCGCGGCGGGAGATCTCCCTGTCGAGCCCCGACGTGGCGCGCGAGATCAATACGTACTGGAAGAGGTACGGGCCATCGTACGATCGGATAGACCAGGGACGAGAGAAGGCGCTGGAGCACGCGCTGACGTTCACGCTGCTCGATTTCTCTGCCGCCGCCCGCTACTGCGACATGGCGGCCGCTACCAGTCCGATTGCCCGCGCGCTGGCGCGCGACTGGCCCGACGTGGAGCACTGGACCCAGGACCTGCTGTTCGAGACCGACATGGCCCTGCGGCAGGTCGGGGGGCTCGCGCAGGAAATGAAGGACATCGAGGCCGGGTTCTTCGACGCCCTCACACTGCACTGCTCATACGAGCACTTCGAGGGCAATGGCGACGTGGAGTTCCTCGCCGAGGTGGACCGCGTGTTGAGCGAGCGCGGGGCCTGCCTCATCATCCCGCTCTACGTGGCCGACACCCACCGGGTGTATTTCGATCCTACCGAAGTCCCGATCGACCGGTTGCGTGACTTCGACTCCGATGCCGAGCTCAGGCCGCTGTACCGGTATCGGCAGGAGCACGGCCGGTTCTACAGCCCCGAGGCCTTGGGCCACCGGTTGCTGGCGCAGCTCCCGGATACACTCTCCGCCACGCTGCTCAGGTTCCGCGATCAGAGCGACGTGGATCCCGGCATCTACCTCGAGTTCGGGCTGGTGCTGCACCGGCCGGGCTCGATCCTGCGGGGGACGACCTGAGCGGGCTCGGGCCATTGGGAATCGCGTTCGACGGCCGCTCTCTGGCCGGACCCGTGCTGCGCGGCATGGACCGATATCTGGTTGGCCTCGCCGGCGCCCTGGAGCGGCGAGGGGTGCGCGTTTCCCTGCTCCACCGCGCGCGGCAGCCGCTCAACGAAGAACACCTCGAGGACCTGCGTGCGGATCTGGTGCCGGTGCGGGACGTGAGCGGCCTCCACTGGGAGCAGGTCGCGCTGCCGTGGGCAATCGGGAGCGGCGGCTACGACCTGTACCACGCTCCGTGCGAGCATGGGGTGCCGCTGATGAGCCCGCGCCCCATCGTGATGACCGTCCACAGCGTCACGCAGCACAGCTACCTCGACCTCGTCGAGAGCGGACGTCTGCCGGGTACGGTCAAGGACTACCTGGGCTTCTCCGCCAGCCCATACAGCTTCACCTTCCCGAATCTCTATTGGCGGAGTCAGGTGGCGCGGGCGAACCACATCCTGACGCCCTCGCAGTTCACGAGAGACGAAACGATCCGCTTCCTTGGCCTCCAGCCCGACCGCGTCAGCGTGACGCCCCTCGCGGTGCCGCAGGCGTTCACCGGACCGCCGACGGACTCAAAGGAGCGCGCGCGCACTCTGGAGGCGCTCGGCGTTACGCCGCCATACCTGCTGTACGTAGGTGGCTTCGAGCCCCACAAGAACGTCCCTGGACTGCTGCGAACATTCGTGCGGGTGCGGGAAGCGAGACCGGAGCTGAGCCTCGTTGTCGTGGGATCCAAGACACCGCCCACCGAACTGCGACAGCAGGCGGTGAGGTGCGGACTCCACCCTGGCGAGGGCCCGCGATTCCTGGCAAACATATCTGATGAGTTGGTGCATCTGTACGACGGCGCGGAGGCCTTCGTGAGCCTCTCCTGGCGAGAGAGTTTCGGGCTTCCCGCACTCGAGGCGCTGAGCCGGGGATGCCCGGTCGTCGTGAGTGAATGGGGCGCCGCACGCGAGGTTGTCGGCGAGTCCGGGATCCTTCTCGACCCCCGCGACGAGGAGCGCGCGGCGTCCGAGATTCTGGCGCTGCTGAAGCGCTCCGATCGCGAGGAGCGCGCATCGCGTGGCCGAGAGACAGCGGCCCGATTCTCCTGGGACCGTACCGCCGATGCAACGCTCGCCGTCTACGAACAGCTGGTGCGCGGCAGGAGAGGCACGTCGTGACCCGCTCGCGCCGCGCCATCTTCACTTACCTGACGAGCGTCGCGTTCACCGCGGTGACGATGGTCGTCGGGCTGATCGCCATTCCGTACCTGCTCCGCTGGCTCGGCGAGGAACGTTTCGGGGCGTACCGCGCGGCAGCGGACTGGTACGCGCACCTCACCCTGTTGGAGCTGGGGATCGGCGGTGCCCTGTACCCACTGCTGGCAAAGGCGCTGTCGCGAGACGAGCGCTCCGCCCTTGGGGCGACGGTCTCTGCGGGAGTGCGCGCCTACGTACGCATCACCGCGTTCATGCTGCTGGGTGGACTCATACTCGCCGCGGGGATCCCCTTCCTCGTACCCGTGGACGCCGCGCTCACCGGCGACCTGACACGCGCGGCACTGGTCGCGGTCGTGGGGCTGGCCCTCACCCCGCTCATCCCGTTCCGCCAGCTCTGGGAGGCACGCCAGGAGGGCTACCGGGTCAATCTCCTCCTGCTCGTGCAGAGCCTGCTCATCACCTCCGTCGCGCTGCTGCTGGCCTACTCAGGATGGGGGATCACGGGCCAGATGGTGGCGCTCGTGTTCGGCGGGTATGCGTTCTACTTCGTGCTCGTGGGTCGCGAGGCCAAAGAGCGGCCCTGGCTGGTCAAGGCGGTCACGAGCCGCGTGCCGGACGCGGAGGCGTGGAGCGAGCTGTGGAAACTCAACCGGCCCACCGTGACGCGCCAGATGTGCGGGCGGATCAGCGTGGCCTCCGACCGGATCATCGTGGCCGCGATGCTCGGGCCGGTGATGGTGGTGCCCCTCTTCATAACGCAGCGCCTCGTGCAGCTCGCACAGCAGCAGGTGCAGAGCATCGGATCGGCCACCTGGGCCGGACTCGCCGAGCTGGACGCGCGGGGCGAGCGCGCGATCTTCAACGCGCGGCTCGTGGAGCTCACTCACCTGGTCACGGCCCTCGGCATCGCGGTGCTGGTTCCGATCGTCGCCTACAACGAGCACTTTGTGAGTCTCTGGGTGGGGGCGGAGCGCTACGCAGGCGATCTCGTCACTCTCGCGGCCGGCACGGGCGCAATACTGCTGGCGGTGGTGACTCTGTGGGACTGGGCATTCGAGGGTACCGGGCGAGTGGCACGGCTCGTTCCGGTGACCGTCATCTCCGCCGTGATCAACCTGGCACTGAGTATCGGACTGACCCCGCGGTACGGCGTGGCTGGACCGCTCCTCGGAACCCTGGTTGCGGTGTCGCTTACGAGCGCCTGGTACCTGCCGCTGCTGCTCAAGCGCGAATTCGGCCTTCGCCCCGGTGCGTTGCTCCGCGCGACCCTGATCCCCATCGCCTGGGGCGTGGTGTTCTTCCTCGTCACCTGGCGCCTGGCGCACTCGCGCACTTCGCTGGGCTGGGCCGAGCTGGCGCTCGAGATGAGCGCCGCCGTGATCGCGTATCTTCTGGTATGGTGGTTCGCCATGCTCACACCCGGACAGCGGCGCATGAATCTGGATCGGATGCGGGCCCTGTTCACGAGGGCACGATGAGGCGGCCATGAACATCGGATTCGTGGTGCACGACTTCGACACGCGCGAGGGACACGGGCGCTACGCCGTCGAGCTGGTGTCGCGGCTGGCGCGCGAGCACAGTGTCACGCTGTACGCCGCGAGCGCCACGGCCGCTCTGCCCGATGGCGTGCGGTTCCGCCTCGTGCCCGCCGTGCGAAGGCCGGCACACGCCACGATGCTCACCTTCCCCACGGCGTTCGCAGCCGTGCGCGGGCGGCACGACGTCGTGCACGTGCAGGGCTGGAGCGCCCACTCCGCCGACGTCGCCACGGCACACATAGTGCTCGAGGCCTGGCGCGACGCGGTGCGCAGCGCGCACGTGTCCCCGGGGCTGGGAGAGAGACTCCTGGGCGGCGCCGTCCAGTCGCGCGAGACCCGGTTCTACCGCGAGCGCGTCCGCGCCGTGATCGCGCCCAGCGGCCGCATCAAGGAGGACCTGGCGCGGCACTACGGCCGCAAGGACGACGTCAGCGTGGTCCATCACGCCTTCCCCGCAGTCGAGCCCGTGGATCACGAAGAGGCGCGCAACCGGTTCCAGCTGCCGCAGGACGGTCTCGTTGCGCTCTACGCGGGCGACGCGCGCAAGGGACTCGACGTCGCGCTCAAGGCTATCGCCTCGGTGGACGGGGTGCGGCTATTGGTAGTGAGCCGCTCGAAGCTGGAGGAGTACCAGGCCGCGGCGCGCACGCTCGGAGTGGCGGAGCGCGTGTGGTGGGTGAACGGACTGCCCGACCTCACGCCCGCGTACGGAGCGGCCGACGTGCTGCTCCATCCCACCATCTACGACGCGTTCGGGCTGGTGGTGGCCGAGGCGATGGCGCACGGACTCATCCCCATCGTCTCCGACCAGGCGGGCATCGCCGAGCTCGTGACCGACCGGCTATCGGGCTGGGTGGTACGGCCGCGGCGCCCCGAAGAGTCAGCGGCCGCGCTCAGGGCCATCCAGCACGACGGCGAGCTGCGCGCGCGGCTCGCAACCGAGGCGCGCAAGCTGGCGCAGACCCGCACGTGGGACGACGTAGCCCGCGAGACGGTGGCGGTCTATGACGAGGTGCGGCGCTCCTGATGCGCGTCGCCGTCCTGTCCCACACGTACGTCGAGCCCCAGAGCCGCAAGCAGCTCTACGCCCTCGCTGAGCAGGGTATCGATGTCACCCTCATCGTACCCGCGCACTGGCGGGAGGGCGCACTCGGAAAGGAGTGGGAGGTGGCCGCCGGTTCGGACCACGACATACGGGTCGTGCCGGTTCGCGTGCAGCGCCTGCTCTCGACGCCAGCCGCGGCCAGGTGGGACGTCGGCGCCATCGCCCAGGAGCTGAGCCAGGGCGGCTTCGATCTACTGCACGTGGAGGAGGAGCCCTGGAGCCTCGCGGCCCGCGCGTCGGTGCGGCTGTCACGCCGTTTCGGTGTGCCGGTGGTGCTGTTCACGTGGCAGAACCTGGCGCATCACCCGCCGTGGCCGCTTCGCATTCTCGCGCGGCGCGTGCTGAGCCGCTGCACCGGGTGCGTAGCCGGAAACCAGGCCGCAGCCGAGCTGCTGAAACGGGTGGACCCCACGCGCCCCCTCGCAGTGATTCCCCAGGTTGGCATCGACCCGCCGCAGCCGGAGAGTGCCGGCCGCGACAGCGCGTCGCCGCTCACGGTGGGCTACGTGGGGCGCCTGGTACCGGAGAAGGGCGTGGCGGACCTGCTCTCCGCCCTGGCGAGCGTGAGCCTTCCGTGGCGCTGCGCAATAGTGGGAGACGGACCGGAGCGGACGGCGTTGGAGCTCGCCTCCGACAATCTGGGAATCGCAAACCGTGTAGCGTTTCGGGGCGCCGTACC
>JAUVTI010000072.1 GCA_030601605.1 Gemmatimonadales bacterium | reverse complement strand
GGCGCCTATGTCGACGCAATGTCGAACGGGCTGGGGGAGTGATCGGAGCATGACGGTCGATCGAGCTTTGCACACCGGGCCGGAGGACGTGCTGGGTGCGGCGACGCTGGAGCGAATGGCTCTGGCGCCGGCGTACAACCGCTGGATGTTCGACCGGCTCGAGCGCTGGATCGGCTCGCGCGTGCTCGAGGTCGGTTCGGGCATCGGGAACATGTCGCAGTTCTTCGCCGAGCGGGACAAGGTCGTACTCACCGCCACGGCGGCGGCGTACCGCGAGCGGCTGCGTGAGCGGTTCCGCGACCGACCCGGAGTGAGTGTGAGAGATCTGTCGCTGCCTGGAGTGCCCCCCGATCTGGCGGGCCAGCAGTTCGATACGATCATCTGCCTCAACGTGCTGGAGCACATCGAGGACGATGCCGGTACGCTGAAATCGTTGCGCAGCCTGCTGGAGCCGGGCGGGCGGCTCGTGTTGCTCGTGCCCGCCCTGCAGTTCATCTACGGACCCCTGGACCGCGCGCCTGGACACTATCGCCGCTACAGTCGCAAGCGGCTGCGCGAGCGGTACGCGGACGCCGGGCTTCGGATGCGACACCTGGAGCACTTCAACATGGCTGGAATTCTGGGGTGGTGGTTCACCGGCCGGGTGCTGCGGCGGGAGTTGATCCCCACGGGGTCACTCGCACTGTATGACCGCCTGGTCCCGTTGTTCCGGCTCGAGCGCCTGCTGCCGGTACGTATCGGGCAATCACTGATCGCCATCGGGGAGCGGAGCCAATGAGCGTCCCGAGTGCTTGGAACGAGATCGTGCTCACCGTCATCATGCCGTGCTATGACGAGGAGGAGACCGTCGAGCAGTGCGTCCGGCGCCTCAAGGACGTCCCCCTCGAGCTCGAGGTCATCGCGGTGGACGATGCTTCGAAGGACCGCACGGGGGAGATCCTGGATCGGCTCAAGGAAGCCGGTGAGGTGCACCAGGTGATTCACCAGCCGGAGAACCGCGGCAAGGGCGCCGCGGTCCGCGCCGGGATCGAGGCTGCCACCGGTCACGTGATCGTCGTGCAGGACGCCGACCTCGAGTACGACCCGACCGAGCTGCCGCAGCTGCTCGACCCGATCCGTCTCGACAAGGCGGATGCGGTGTACGGCTCCAGGTTCCACCCGGGTCCGCGGCGCGTGCTGTACTTCTGGCACTCGGTGGGCAACCGATTGCTCACGCTGCTGTCCAACATGCTCACCGACCTCAACCTGACGGACATGGAGACCTGCTACAAGATGGTCCGGGCCGACGTTCTCAAGTCGCTGCCCCTGGTCTCCAACCGGTTTGGCATCGAGGTCGAGCTGACGGCCCGTCTGGCAAAGGCGCAGGTGCGGATCTGGGAGATGCCGGTCAGCTACAGCGGCCGGACGTATGCCGAAGGAAAGAAGATCGGGTGGCGCGACGGCATGGCGGCCCTGTGGCACGTCCTTCGGTTCAACCTCTTCACCTCCAAGCCCCGCAACAAGTGAAGTCGGCGCCGCGGGCGCTGTGGGTGGCCATTGGGGCGGCGCTCCTTGTGCTGCCCGCGCTGCCGCTGCCCGCGTGGAGCGGTGCGCCGGATCCGGGTCCGCCGTGGTCGCCCAACGTAGTGAGTTGGGGCTGGGGCATGCTGGTCGTAGTCGTGGTGGCATTGCTCGTGGGGCGCCTGGCCGGCCAGAGTGCGCTGCCCGCATTCGACTGGCGCGCGCCGCGCGATCGCTGGATGCTGCTGGCGCTCGCCGTGCTGCTCACCGTCGTCGCCGCCTGCGTCATGCAACTCGTGTTCGCGGGCAACCCCCACCTCGTCGACGAAATGGCGCAGTTGCTGCACGCGCGGGCGTTCGCGGTCGGACGTCTGGCCCTGCCGCCACCACAGCCACTGGAAGCGTTCCTGATCATCCACACGGGGGTCACCGAGGCCGGGTGGGTATCGCAGTTCCCTCCAGGACAGACCGTGTTGTTCGCCATCGGGTTCTTGCTGAACGCCGAGTGGCTCGTGAATCCGGTGTTGGGCGGGGTCGGTGTCGCGCTGGTGTACCTGGTCGCGCGCGGTCTCTACGGAGTGGGAACGGCGCGCGCCGCGGCGGTTCTCTGGGCGGTCTCCGCCTGGGTGATGTTCATGTCGGCGAGCTACATGAACCACGTGGGTGCCGTGACGTTCGCGCTCGCGGCTTGGGCGGTGCTGTGGGCGTATCCCGCCCCCGGGGCTCGCCGCTTCGCCGCGGCGGGCTTGCTGATTGCGTTCGCCACTGCGACCCGGCCACTCGATGGAGTGGCGGCCGCTCTACCCGTGCTCATGTGGATCGCGAGCGAGAAGCGTTGGCGCGGTGTTCTCCCGTTCGTGCTGGGTGGACTGCCGGTGGCGCTCGCGTGGGGCCTGCTCAATTGGCGCCTGTACGGGCATCCCCTGACCATGGGGTACACGGCCGTGTGGGGCCCGGAGCTGCGCCTCGGCTTCCATGTGGACCCGTGGGGCGATCCGTTCACGCCGCTCGTGGCGCTGAGCAACGCGGGAGTCGCGATCAGGCGGCTGCACATCTATATGTACGAGTGGCCTGTCCCGGCGCTGCTTCTGCTCGCGGTGTGGGCTCTCGTGGCACGGCACAGGAGCCGCAGTGACCTCATCGTAGCCGTTGGGTTGGTGGCGGCGCCTCTGTTGTACTTCTTCTACTGGCACTCCGGCTATCGCTTCGGGCCGCGCTTCTACTACGTGGCAGCGCCGATGCTGGTGATCGGGCTGGCCCGGGCATGGCGCTGGGCGTGGGTGCTCGCGAAAAGAGCCCGATCGCGAGCGCTGCGTTGGGATGTGGCGCTCGTGACGGCGGCGGTGGTAGTCCTGCTGTGGAGCTGGGTAGGTCTGCTCCCCGCTCGGATGGACGTCTATCGCGACGGGCTGCGGACGATGAAGCTCCATCCCGAGCGGCAGCTCGAGGAGTTGGGGGTGAAGCAGGCGCTGGTCATGATGCCGGGGAGTTGGGGCAGCCGCATCACGGTTGATCTGTGGGGCCTGGGCGTGCCGCCCAGCGCCGTAGAGAACGCATACCGCGAGACCGACGCCTGCGACCTCCATCACTTCGTGCAGAGCGCGCGCTCCAGCGACCTCCCCATTGGAGAGGTGCTCGAGGGCCTCCAGCGTCTCCAGGATGAAGCGCCCGACTCGGTGCCGCGCGTCGCGGGTTGGCCCGATCCGACCTTGAAGCTCATTCCCGGCCGCGATCTCGCCGACGATTGCCTGCGAGAGATGCGGCGCGACCTGGAAGGGTTCACGCTGTACGGCTATCTGGCGTGGCGAAACGCGATCGGCCTGAATTCGGGACTCGTGTTCGCTCGTGATCGCTTCGAGGAGAACGACGAGCTGCTGCCGCTCTACGAGGGGTGGGCGGTGTGGCGCTTCGCGCCCCCGCCCGGCCAACCCAACGCGATGCCCGTGTTGAGCCTCGTTCGTCCGGCTTCGGAGGACGGCGATCCGTGAGCAACTTCGAGGCCGCCGCGCTGGCGCACCGGGGCGCTCGGCGGCGAGATCCCGCCGACAGGTTGGGTCTCGTCACGGCGGTGCTTCTGGCCGTCGCGGCCTACGCGGCCAGCATCGGCCACGACTTCGTGTACGACGACGTGCACGTGATCGTGGACAACTGGCTGCTTCACTCCCTCGGCAACTGGCGCGCGATTCTCGCCTCGCCGTGGTGGGGAGTGGAGATGTACCGCCCGCTCACGTCGCTGACACTGGCGTTCGACTGGACGGTCGGCGGCGGGTCGCCTCTCCTCTTCCATGTGGTCAACGTGCTGCTGCACGCGGTGGTCACCGCTCTCGTGTTCCTGTTGGCGCGGAATTACCTCCCGACCTTCGGCGCCACCGTGGCGGCGCTCGCGTTCGCCGTTCATCCGGTGCACGTCGATGCGGTGGCCAGTGTGGTCGGTCGGGCGGAAGTGTTGGCCGCGCTCTTCGTGCTCGGCGCGGTGCTGGCCTACAGCTTCGACGGAAGGCTCGCCGCGGCGGGCGACGTCACCTGGCGCCGCTGGCTGTCCTCGTTCGGCTGCCTCGCGCTCCTCGCCCTGGCACTCGGATCCAAGGAGATGGCGTTCGCCACTCCGGGCATCTTCCTGATCGTGGACTGGCTCGACGCGAAGCAGACCGGCACGCGTCCGGCAGACCGCTTCGCGCGCCACTGGGTGTTGTGGACGGGATCGGTCCTGCTGACCGCCGCGTTTCTGTGGCTGCGCTCGACCGTTGTGGGAGGACTCGCGGGCGTGCACGCCGCACCGGGCATCGAGGGCGAGGGCGTCGTTGCGCGCGCGCTCGTGATGGCGCCTGTCGTACTCGAGTACGTGCGCCTCCTCGTTTTCCCGCTGCGGCTCTCGGCCGACTATTCACCCGACTTCCTGCGGCCCGTTGCGCAGATCACTCTCACTGGCTTCGCGGGATTCGCGGCGGTGCTGTTGGCGGTGCTCGTGGCGGTGCAGAACCGGGATCGGGCGCCCGTGGTGAGTTTCGGCCTCGCTTGGATCGGCGGCACGCTGCTGATCATCTCCAACGTGCTGGTGCCCACGGGGCTCCTCCTGGCGGAGCGATCGCTCTATCTCCCCTCGGTGGGGGCAGTGCTGCTCGCCGGCTGGGCTGCGGGTTGGGTCGCCGTGAGGCGCAAAGACGTTGCTGTGGCGGTAGTCGCTCTGGTGGTCGCGGCGGGGCTCGCCCGCACGATCCTCAGGGTGGAGGTGTGGCGCAGTCCCGGTCCCTTCCTCGCGCAACTGGTCCGGGACGCACCGGGATCGTACCGGTCGTTCTGGGTCGCCAGCCTGCTGGCGTACGAGACGGGGAACCGGGAGCGGGGAGAGGAGCTCGCGCTGCGCGCGCTCGAGATCCAGCCGGCATTTCCCAACCTGTGGCAGGATGTGGGGCGGCGCTACGCCGAGGATGAGCGGTGGCTCGAGGCCGCGCACGCGTTTCGAGCGGAGTTCCGCCTCGACAGCGCGCGGCAGCTGGCCGCGGCCGAGGCCATCGTCAACTACGTACGGGCCGGTGAGCTCGACAGCGCCGCCGCAGTGGGGGAGCGGGCGCAGCGACTCGATCCCACGGACTACCGTGTGATGATCGCCAGGTCCGACCTCGCTCTGGCGCGGGGCCGTCCCCTCGAGGCGATGACCCTGCGGCGCCAGGTCGCGTGGCAGTTCCTCGGCGTGTGGCAATACTGGCACCTCACCGCCGACGCGGCACTCGAGGCCGGTCACTGCCCGGAGGTGGAGCGATCGATGGCGCGGATAGCGGCGCTCCACGGAGACGGCGAGCCGCTGCCCTCGCTCGTGGAGCGGGCCGAACTGGCACGCTGCGAGGTGGGCGGGTGAGCTGGCGCGAGATCGCGTGGCGGCGCTGGCCCCATCTCCTGGGGTTCGGCGTGTTCCTCGTCGGCCTGTGGGCGCAGGGTGATGCGTTGGTGGGCGTCTTCTACGACGACGGCATCTACGTCGTGCTGGCCAAGGCGCTGGCAACGGGAGAGGGGTACCGGAACATCCACCTGCCGGGCTCACCGCCCGGCGTCCACTACCCGTTCCTCTACCCGGCCGCGCTCAGTCTGCTGTGGCGGCTCTGGCCCAGCTTCCCGGCCAACGTCGCCCTGTTCCAGTTGCTCGATTCAGCCGCGCTCGCCGTGGCCGCATGGGCCATCGCGCTGCACGCGCGCCGGCTGGAGTGGCCGGCGGCGGTTCAGTACGTGGCGCTCCCAGCCGGGTTCCTCGCGTTCCCGTTGCTGACCATCGTGGGCGTGAGGTTCTCCGAGCCGCTGTTCCTCGCGCTCTGGGCGACGTCACTCCTCGCGGTGGACCGGGACGATGTGACCTGGCGCCATGCGCTCGTCGCAGGCTTGCTCGCAGGGCTGGCCACACTCACGCGGACGGTCGGCGTTGCCGTCATCGGCGGCATCGTCGTGGCGCTCTGGATCAGGCGCCGCCGCCGCCCGGCAATCACGGCCGCCGTCGCGGGCGGTGCGGTGCTGCTGCCGTGGTTCGCGTGGCTGCTGGCCCACCCGGGCGCCGTCGATCCCCGGATCGCGTCCAACTACGGCACGTACCTGGATGCGGCCGGCCAGGCAGGCACCCTGGGGCTTCTTCCCGGCGTCAATCTCGGCGTGCTCGGACCCCTCGCCCGTCTCGCGCTGCCCGCCGTCCCGGGTATCGTCTGGTATCCTCTGGCCGCGCTGCTTCTCGGAGTGCTTCTCTGGGGCGCCGTGTCGGTGTGGCGCCGCGTGCCGGCGTTCGCTCTGTCGTTGGCGTTCTACGTGATCGTGGTCGCGCTTTGGCCGTACGCCTCGGACCGCTTCGTTTGGATCCTGGCGCCGTGGGCGGCGCTGCTCGCACTGGGGGGTGGCTGGCTGCTCTGGCGCCGGGGCACGGTCGTGCGGTGGGCGGTGGCGGTTCTCGCGGTCGCGGTCGCGGCCGGTTATCTGCCGCGCGAGGCGACCTCTCTCGGGGGCCGCGGGTTCGCCCGGACTGCGGAGGGGATCAGCGCGCCGTTTCGTCTCCTGCTGCCGAGCATCACGGCGGAAACACCGCCCGAGACGGTGGTCGCGGTTTCGGACGAGGCGTTGGTCTATCTCTACTCGGGCCGTCGCGCCGTGCCCAGCCACCTGTTTCGCTGGCAGGGGCGCCGGACCGACCCGCTGACGGCCGACGAGAGCGTGGCGTACTTCTGTGAGAACGGCGTGACCCACGTGGCCCTCACGGGTCCCGGCGCCGCCGCGGGTCCAATGGTGCGTGACCTCGCGTCCGCAGAGGAGTCGGTGCTGGAATCGCTGTTCCAGGTGACCTCCGGACCCGCGCTGTTTCGCTTCTCATGTCCGGACTGACGGTGCGGCGGGCCGCATTCCTGGCGGCCGCGGTGGCCTGCTTGGTGTACGCCAACGCGTTCCGTAACGGGTGGGCGCTCGACGACCAGGGGACCATCTCCGAGAACCCGGCGGCGCACTCAGTGGCCGCGGCATGGGAGGCCCGGTTCTCGCCCTACTGGCCGGTGCGCGACGGCGCGACGGCGGGTCTCTATCGGCCGGCTGTGATCATGAGCTACGCAGTCGACTGGACGCTCTCCGGGGGTCGTGCCTGGTGGTTCCACGTGAACAACGTGTTGCTGCACGCCCTCGCGACTGCGCTGGCGGTCCTGGTCGCGGCCGCGTGGCTCACGCCGGCGGGCGCATTGGCGGCGGGGCTCGTATTCGCCGTCCACCCCGTGCACGTGGAAGCGGTGGCCAACGTGGCCGGCAGGTCGGAGATCATGGCGGCCGTCGGGCTCCTGCTGAGCGTCCTCGCGTTCCGCCGCTATCGGTTGGCCGCGGAGGGGCGAGCACGCACAGGCTGGCTGGTTGCAACGGTTGCCGCGGTCGCGCTCGCGCTGCTCTCCAAGGAGCACGCGGTCGCGGCGGCGGCGATCCTCGCGCTGGACGCGTGGCTGGTGCGGGATCCCGCGCGGCGGCCCGTGGCGGGTCCGCTGCTGGCGGTCGTGGCGGTCACCGTGGTGTGGCTCGTGGTGTGGCGAGCGGTGGCGGGGGGCTGGGTGCAGACGACTACCGGGGCGGCTCTGCGGGATCTCTCATTCGGAGCTCGACTGGACACCGTGTTCCCGGTGTACCTGGAAGTGATCCGGCTGCTCACCTGGCCCATGAAGCTGGCCGCCAATTACAACCCGCAGATGATCCCGCAGCGCACCGAGTTCACCGCCGTGGCCGCACTCGGCGCTGCCACCGCCGCGGCAATAGTGGGCTTGGGAGTGGCGAGCCTGCGCCGGGCGCCGGCCGTGGGGTTCGCGATCCTGGCTGCGATCGCGACGTACGCGCTGACCTCCAACCTGATTTTCGTGTCCGGTACGCTGCTGGGCGAGCGGACGCTCTACTTCGCCGCGCTGGCGCCGGCGTTCACCGCGGGCTGGATCGTGCAGCACGCTCTCGGTGGCTCGCGCTGGCGCAGGGCCGCGCCGATCGGCCTGGCGGCCCTGCTCGTGGCCTTCAGCGTTCGCACCTGGACCAGGACCCCGTTCTGGCGCGACAGCCGCACGGCCATGATCGAGACGCTGCTGGAGTATCCGCAGAACTACCGGGCCCATCTCCAGTTTGGGCGCCACCTGGATCTGCGCGGGCGGTCGGCCGGGGCGCTGGCCGAGTACCTGATTGCCGGCGCCCTGTTCGAGCAGGATCCGTTCGTTGCCGTCCGCTCCGCCCCCGTAGCGCTCTTGCTGGGCCGCGGCGAGCTGGCCCTCGCGGAAGCGGAGCGGGCCTGGGAGCTCAGGCCCGGGCACCCTGCGATCACGGGCCTGCTCGTGTCCGCGCTGCAGGCCACCGGCCTGGAGGACTCGGCCCTGGCGATGGCCCGACGTGGAGTCGAGCTGGCGCCGCTGGGCTATACGCCCGCGGTCATCTACCGGGAGGCGCTGCGGACCAGGGGTGCTTCCCAATGGCAGCTTGCTCTGGCCGAGGCCAGGGTATCGTGGCGCGTGGGTCATCTGGCGACCGCTACGGCAGCGCTGGACAGCGCTGCGGCCTGGCTCTACCCGGAGGGCGGACTTGAGGGTCTGTGCTGGGAGCTGGCCGAACTGGCGCCCGTCATCGCGACCCTCCGCCCGGCCCTGTTGGATCGGGCGCTCGAGGTGGCGGAAGAGGCGGGAATCCACTGCGAAGGTGGCCTCTTGCGCCAGGCGGGAGGACTTGCAAATTGAGAGCCTGCAGCCCGGCCGCGTCCGATTGGCGCCCTCCGCGCGGACAGCGTAAGTCGCTATGCTGCAAGCAGTTAAATAGTGGTGGCCCGCTCAGGCACGGAGTTTGCTCTAAGGGGTCACGGCAGCACTTCCGTCCGGGGAGTCCGGGCGGTCCAAGGGTTACACGTTCTGCGGAGGTGTTTAGATGAACCGCAAGGGTTTCACTCTGATCGAGCTTCTGATCGTCGTGGTCATCATCGGTATTCTGGCCGCGATCGCGATTCCGAAGTTCGCGAACACGAAGGAGAAGGCGTACATCG
>JAUVTI010000249.1 GCA_030601605.1 Gemmatimonadales bacterium | reverse complement strand
CGGCGGGACATCGCGCGGGTGGCGCCGGCGTGGATCGACCGGCGCGGCCGCCCGGAGTACACGTATCGCTTTGACGTGATTGGAGTTACGCTCTCGAGCGCCGGCCCCCATCAGGTCCAGCACGTGGAGGACGCATTCAGGGTGGGGTGGCGGTGAGGAGAGGTTTCGGTATATATTCGGTACAGTGTTCTTAGGGGGGAACCCCGTTCCCCGCACGAGGAATCATCGATCACGCCCATGAGGTGAACATGCCCCCGAAGACCGATCAGCAGCAGGAATCCAAGGTCGCCGACGAAAAAAAGAAGGCGCTCAATCTCGCAATCGCCCAGATCGAGAAGCAGATCGGCAGGGGCTCGATCATGCTGATGGGGCAGAGACCGCGGGTCAGCGTGCCCGCCATCTCCACCGGAGCGCTCAACCTGGACGCGGCGATCGGGGTAGGGGGCATCCCTCGCGGTCGGATCACCGAGATCTTCGGGCCGGAGTCCTCGGGGAAGACCACGCTGGCGCTTCACATCGCGGCCAGCGCGCAGAAGGCGGGCGGAGTCGCCGCCTACATTGACGCCGAGCACGCGCTCGACGTGGAGTACTCCCGCAAGCTGGGCGTGGACATCGACAACCTGCTGGTCTCACAGCCCGATACGGGTGAGGAGGCGCTGGAGATCGCCGAGATCCTGGTGCGCTCGGGCGCGGTTGACGTCATAGTGGTGGACTCTGTGGCGGCCCTGGTGCCCAAAGCGGAGATCGAGGGCGACATGGGCGACTCGCACATGGGGCTGCAGGCGCGGCTCATGTCGCAGGCGCTGCGGAAGCTGGCCGGCAGCATCAACCGCTCGCGCACCTCGGTGGTCTTCATCAATCAGCTGCGCCAGAAGATCGGCGTCATGTTCGGCAATCCAGAGACCACCACCGGAGGCCGGGCGCTCAAGTTCTATGCTTCGGTGCGTCTCGACCTGCGCCGCATCGGGCCGGTCAAGGAGCGCGACGAGATCACGGGCAGCAAGGTCCGGGTGAAGGTGGTGAAGAACAAGGTCGCCCCGCCGTTCAAGCAGGCAGAGTTCGACATCATGTTCAGCGAGGGCATCAGCCACACCTCGCTGCTGGTGGACATCGGCGCGGAGGCGGGCATCATCGAGAAGAGTGGCGCGTGGTACTCCTACGGCACGGAGCGCATCGGCCAGGGCCGCGAGAACGCCAAGCTCTACCTCAAGGATCACGAGGACGTCATGGCGGAGATCGAGGAGAAGGTGAAGCTGGTGCTGGGGATCACCGCTCCCGAACCGCAGGCTCAGCCCGAGGCTCAACCTAGCGAGTGAGTGGCAAGCGGGCTCGCCCCGTGTGCCGCCTCCGCGAACTGCACCGCACGGCTACCGGCCCCCAGTGAGGACTGACTCCGCGACTGGTGCGCTGACGTTCGCTCCGGCGGCACACGGGCCTCGCCGCTTACCACCACATCGCTGATGGGCGGCACTCATGAGAGTCACAGCACTCCGGTCTGACAGGCGGGTCCCGGGCTGCCTCGTCGTCGAGGTGGACGGGACCCGCTTCGCGTCTCTTCCGGGCGAGGTGGTCCACGGGCTCAAGCTCGAGCGCGGCACCGAGCTGGACCAGGAGCAGATGGACCGGCTCTCGTACCTGGCCGACGTCGAGGCGTCGTACCGCGTAGCCATCCGAATGCTCGCCAACCGCCCGCGCGCCGTGAACGAGGTGCTGCGGCGCCTGCGCGACCGCGGCCACAACCCGTCGGCCGCCGCGGAGGCCGTCGGGCGGCTCGAGACGAAGGGGCTGCTCGACGACGGGGAGTTCGCGCGCCACTTCGCCCGGGTGCGCTCAGCGCGCGGACACGGGGCGCCGCGGCTGCTCACCGACTTGCTGGCACGGGGCGTTGAGCGCCGCTTGGCGGAGCGTGCCATAGACGCGGTGCTCGACGCCGAGGGCGTGGACGCAACCGTGCAGGCCCGCAGTCTGGCCGAGAAGCGGCTCGGGCAGCTGGGCAGCCTCCCGCCCGACACCCTGCGGCGCCGGGTCTTGAGCTATCTGGGCCGCCGGGGCTTCCGGGGGTATGACGTGACGAATCTGGTCGACGAGTTGATCCTGGAGAAGGGAGGTGAACAATGAGGATCCTGGTTATCGTCGAGAAGAG
>JAUVTI010000144.1 GCA_030601605.1 Gemmatimonadales bacterium | reverse complement strand
CCGCCGCCACCACCTTGACGTCCGCGGGGCCCACCTCGTCGAAGGCGAGCACCACGGCGCTTCCCATGTGCCCGTCGCCCGCGGCCACGATGACGTTGCCCTCGCGCATCACGTGCTCGCGGCCGTCTCCCAGCGCCAGGTTGGCCGACGCCACTGCGCGCTCGATCAGGCTCTCGGGTGGGCGCGGGTCTGCCATGGAGACGAGCGGCTCCCCTTCAGGCAGCACGAGACAGGCGGCGGTCGCGTTGTGGGCGCGCCGCAGCAGGTCGATGACGTGGGCGGTGTCGGCAGGGAGCAGCTCCGGTCCCAGCTGGCGCAGGCGGTGCCTCGACCACCAGGCCACCGCGCCGGCCCCGAGCACGACGCCGACCACCACTGCGAGCACCAGGAACCAGGCATTCATGACGGCAGATGGTTGATCCGGGAGGCCGCCACCGCGGCTCCGCAACCGTTGTCGATGTTCACGACCACGACCCCCGATGCGCACGAGTTGAGCATTGCCACCAGAGCCGAAACCCCCCCGAACGAGGCTCCGTCACCCACGCTTGTAGGCACCGCCACAACCGGGACTCCAACCACGCCCCCGATCACGCTGGCGAGGGCGCCGTCCATGCCTGCGACAACAATGAGCACCGAGGCTTGATTGAGCAACTCCGAGTGCTTCAGTAGGCGATGAATCCCGGCCACTCCCACGTCGGCGAGCAGCTCGACGTGGTTTCCCATGGCCCGTCCCACGGCCACCGCCTCCTCAGCCACCGGCAGGTCGCTCGTGCCCGCCGTGACCACCAGCACCGTGCCCTTCCCAGTCACGGGATTCGGGGGATCCGGCGCCAGGTACACCGTGCGCCCGAGTGCATTCGCTTCGGCACGGGGAAAGCGCTCCGTCAGGGCCCGCCGCATCTGGTCATCTGCTCGAGTGGCGAGGAAGGCGCCGCCGGAGCTCTCGAGCGACTCACAGATTCCCAACACCTGCTCGGTGGTCTTGCCCTCGCACAACACGACCTCAGAGAACCCCTGGGTCAGCGGCCGCAGGTGATCCACGTTGGCATAGGAGAGCTCTTCGACCGGGAAGTGGCGCAGCCGCTCGAGCGCGGCGTCGGGCGTCAGAGTCCCGGCCGCCACCTCCGCGAGGAGCTCCGAGAGACGCCGCTTCGTCACCCGACGGCCCCGGATGGCATCAGGTAGTCCTCGAAGATCCGCTCGATCTCGGCCATCGAGTCGATCTGGTGCAGCCGGGCGCGGAGGGCCGCCGCACCGGGAAGCCCCCGCGTGTACCAGCCCAGGTGCTTGCGGAACTCCACGGCGGTACGGCGGTCCTCGCCCTGAATCTCACGTTGCAGCTTGGCGTGGCGCAGGGCCACGGCGAAGCGCTCGGCTGCGCCGGGGGTGGATCTCGGCTCCCGCCCCTCCAGCAGGGCACGCGCCTGCTGGAACAGCCACGGGTTCCCGAACGAGCCGCGCCCGATCATCACTCCGTCACAGCCGGTCTGCTCCGCCATGCGAACCACGTCCTCGGCTGTTCTGACGTCGCCATTCCCGATGACGGGGATGTCGAGCGCCGCCTTCACAGCGCCGATCTCGCTCCAGTCCGCCCTGCCGTCGTACATCTGGCTGCGAGTGCGGGGGTGGAGCGCCAGAGCCTGGGCACCGGCATCCTGGCACCGGAGAGCGATCGCCACCGGGTCGCGCATCGCCTCGTCCCACCCGCTGCGGATCTTGACCGTGACGGGGCTGTCCACGGCGCTCCTGACGGCGCGGATGATGTCCTGCATCAGGTCGAGGTCCTTGAGACAGCCCGAGCCGCCGTTCCGCTTGACCACCTTCTTCACGGGACACCCGAAGTTGATGTCGATGAAGTCGGGGGCTGCGTGCTCCGCGACCAGGCCCGCAGCTTCCGCCATGGCAGCCGGCTCGGCCCCGTAGATCTGGATGCCGATCGGACGCTCTTCCTCGGTGAAATAGGCTCCGTCGTGCACCGACCTGACTCCGCGGCGCAGGCCCTCGGACGAGAGGAACTCCGACACCACGACGTCGGCACCGTACGAGCGGCAGAGACGCCTGAACGGCGGCTCGGAGATCCCCGCCATGGGTGCCAGGAAGAGCGGCACGCGATGCCGCACTGGATACGGAAACTCCATGGTAACGCGAACTTAACGGGGACCGGTGAGACCGGCAACCGGAGTTTGACACGCTCCACGACGCTCCGTTACGTTTCGCCAACTCAACATACTGAGTTCAAGACCGAATCATGAATCTCCAAGAGTTTTTCTTCGACGACGCCGTCACGCTGAAGCTGCAGGGCACGGAGAAGGACGAGATCTTGAAGGAGCTCATCGGGCTGCTCAAGCTGGACGAGAAGTCCGAAGCGATGCTGTACAAGATGCTCAAGCGCAGGGAGAACCTGGGGTCCACGGGCATCGGGCGCGGGATCGCGATCCCGCACTGCCGTTCGCTCGTGGTGAACCGCCTGCGCGTAGCCTTCGGCCGCAAGCCAGACGGCGTCGATTTCAAGGCCATCGACGACAAGCCTGTCTTCGACTTCTTTCTCATCGTGGCGCCTCCCCTGGAGGTATCCAACCAGTACCTCCCGGTGCTCGGCAAGATCGCGCAGTTCGCGAAGGAGCCGGACGTGCCGGAGCGGCTGGCGCAGCTCGAGTCGCCGGAGCAGTTCCTGGCTCTGCTGGAGGAGAAGGGCGCCTAAGAAGTAGGGGAAGCGGGAAAGGGGAAGGGCGGAGCCTCACTCCCACTCGATCGTGGCGGGGGGCTTCGAGCTCACGTCGTACACCACCCGATTCACACCCTTCACCTCATTGATGATCCGGTTCGCCACACGGCCCACGACCTCGGGCGGGAACGGGAACCAGTCGGCGGTCATCCCATCCACACTCGTGACCGCCCTGAGCGCCACCACGTTCTCGTAGGTCCTGAAGTCGCCCATCACCCCGACTGCGTGCACCGGCAGCAGCACCGCAAAGGCCTGCCAGATGTCGTCGTACAGGCCGGCTTGCCTGATCTCATCCAGGTAGATCGCGTCGGCCTCCTGGAGGACCCGCAGCCGCTCCCTGTCGACAGAGCCGAGGATGCGCACAGCAAGTCCCGGACCGGGGAACGGGTGGCGGCCCACGATCTCCTCGGTGAGGCCGAGCTCGCGGCCCACGTTGCGCACCTCGTCCTTGAACAGCTCGCGCAGCGGCTCGATGAGCTCGAACGGAAGGTCGGGTCTCAGCCCGCCCACGTTGTGGTGCGTCTTGATCGTGACGGACGGCCCCCCACGCGGCGAGAACGACTCGATGACGTCGGGGTAGAGCGTACCCTGCACCAGGTATCCCACATCGTCGCCCACGGCCTTGGCCGCCTCCTCGAACACGTCGATGAAAGTGTGGCCGATGATGCGCCGCTTCTCCTCCGGGTCGTCCACACCCTCGAGCCGATCGATGAACTGGTCGGCCACATTGACGACCCTGAGGTCGATGCCGAGGTGGGAGCGGAACACGCGCTCGACCCACTCCCCTTCGTGCAGCCTGAGCAGGCCGTGATCCACGAAGATGCAGGTGAGCCGGTCGCCCAGCGCGCGGTGCGCCAGCACCGCCGCAACGGCCGAGTCCACCCCGCCGGAGAGACCGCATATGACACGGGCCTTCGGGCCGACCCGCTCGCGGATCAGTTTCACCTGCTCGGCTATGAAGTGCCCCGCCGTCCAGTCCGGTGTGCAGCGGCAGATCTCGAACAGGAAGTTGCTGAGAACCTCCCCGCCCCGCGGCGTGTGGTGAACCTCGGGATGGAACTGGACGGCAAAGAGCTGCCGCTCCGGCAACGAGAACGCCGCGATCGGACTGTTGTCGCTCGAGCCGAGCACCAGCGCGCCCTCCGGCAACGCCGTCACGTGGTCACCGTGGCTCATCCAGACCTGGAGCCGCTCCCCTTCGGCGAATCCGGAAAACAGGCGCCCGGGGTCGCGCACCTGCATCTCGGCCCGGCCGTACTCCCGCTTGCCCGCCTTCTCGATGGTCCCGCCCACCGCCAGCGCCACCAGGTTCATGCCGTAGCATACCCCGAGAATCGGGATGCCCAGGTCCAACGCGCCGCGATCCAGTTGCGGAGCGCCCTCCTCGTAGACCGAGTTGGGCCCACCGGAGAGGATGATGCCCTTGGGGGAATGCCGCGTGATCTCGTCGATCGAGTCCGGTGGCGGATGGATCTCACAATAGACGTGTGACTCCCGCACCCGCCGCGCGATGAGCTGCGTGTACTGCGAGCCGTAGTCGAGAATCAGAATGCCGTTGGCCAGCGTGGTCACTCTCTCCCCCTCCATCCCCCGGCGTCCAGGTCGTCCATTGTATGCTCACCCCGCATGAGGTCGTCCGCCGTCTCGCGCTCGCGCACCACGGCCCAGCGCTCTCCGTCCAGCAGCACCTCCGCGGCGCGCGGCCGCGAGTTGTAGCTCGAGCTCATCGTGAACCCGTAGGCTCCCGCCCCCAGTACCGCAAGCAGCGCTCCAGGGACCGCTCCGGGAAGCTCGCGATCCAGCGCGAGGAAGTCTCCGCTCTCGCAAAGCGGCCCCACGACGTCCACCCTGCCCTCTCCGCCCTGGTCCGGGCCGGCGATCACGCGAACCTCGTGCGCCGCACCATAGAGGCTCGGCCTGAGCAGGTCGTTCATCCCCGCGTCCACGATGACGAACTCCTTCTCGCCGGCCACCTTGCGATAGAGGCACCGCGCCAGGAGCAGACCCGCATTCCCGAGCAGGTACCGACCCGGCTCCACGGCCAACTGCAGGCCCGTCTCCTCCGCCAACTGGCGTACGGCCCCGGCGAAGACGTCCGCCTCCAGAGCGGGCTCGTTCATGTAGCGGATGCCGATGCCGCCGCCGACATCCACGTGCTGCAGCGTCGTCGCGCCGGCGTCCCGGGCAGCCGCCACCAACTGCGCCAATCTTCGAGCTCCGGCGCGGTAGGGGGCTGCATCCGCAATCTGCGAGCCGATGTGCATTCCCATACTCACCAGCTCGAGCGCCGGCCGCTCCAGCGCCCACTCGAGCAGCGGCATGACCTGGTCGTGCGGCACCCCGAACTTGTGGTCCAGGGTCCCGGTCTGCGTGTACGGGTGAGTGGCAGACTCCACGTTGGGGTTCACACGGATGCCGAAAGGAGCTACCGCGTCGCGGCGCCGCGCAAGCTGGTCGAGCTGTTCGAGCTCCGCCCGCGACTCGACGTTTATCACTCCGACCCGGGGGTCGAGCGCGGCCTCCAGCTCCGCCGGAGTCTTGCCCACTCCACTGAACACCATGTCAGCGGGCGGAAAGCCCGCT
>JAUVTI010000141.1 GCA_030601605.1 Gemmatimonadales bacterium | reverse complement strand
GGCGGTCTCCTCTCTTGCGGAACTGGACGAGGACCAGCTCACGGGGTCGGCGGGTGACGTGCTCGGCGCATTCCTCGCGGCCGCGCGGACCGGCGCGTCGGGCCTGGGCTCGGTGGCGCGCCCGGCGCGCGCGCCCGGGTGATCACGGTCTCGGCCGACGACGTATTCGGGCAGGCGGTTCCACGGGCCTTGCAGGCTCTCTTAGATTACGCGCACCGCTGATTCCTAATAGGTCGTTCATAGAGCCTACCACGAATCTTGGGAGTTGGCTGTTAGGATTGTGCGGGGCGTGGAGTGGGCTGGTAACCCGTTACGGCGTCAGTACCTGGCCTGTGAGGCCTGGGGGCCGGACCCGGGGAGACCGCCGCCGACTTCCCGCTCTTCATTTAGCTGAAGATCAAATCGGTAATCAGGAGCCAAGCTCGTGATCATCTCCGTACCAAAAGAGAGCGGCGCGATCGAGCGTCGGGTGGCGCTGACCCCCGACGTCGTGAAGCGTCTTGTGAAGCAGGGGCACGAGGTGCGCGTCGAGAAGGACGCCGGCCTTGCTGCCTCGTACACGGACGAAGCCTACGCCGAGGCGGGGGCGAAGCTGGAGCCCGATGCCGGTGCGCTGTGGCGCGAGGCCGATATCATGCTGATGGTGGGGCGTCCCGAGGGCGAGATCCCGCAGATGAAGGACGGCGCGATCCTCGTCGGAATGCTGTTCCCGCTCAGCAACCCCGATCTCGTCGAGAAGCTCGCACGGGCCAAGGTGACGAGCTTCAGCCTCGACCAACTCCCCAGGATCTCCCGTGCACAGGTGATGGACGTGCTCTCATCGATGAGCACCGTCGCGGGGTACAAGGCGGTCCTGATGGCCGCGGCGCACCACGGCAAGTTCATGCCGATGCTGATCACCGCGGCGGGCACGATAGCGCCGGCCAAGCTGTTCGTGCTCGGCGCGGGCGTGGCGGGGCTGCAGGCCATCGCGACGGCGCGCCGGCTCGGCGCAGTGGTGTCGGCGTTCGACGTGCGGCCGGCCGTGAAGGAGCAGGTAGAGAGCCTCGGCGCCAAGTTCGTCGAGGCCGAGGCGCTGGAGAGTGAGGGCGAGGGCGGCTACGCCAAGGAGCTGTCCGAAGAGCAGCACCAGAAGGAGCAGGAGCTGCTCCACAACCACATGAAGAACATGGATGTCGTGATCACCACGGCACTCATCCCGGGCAAGCCTGCGCCCGAGTTGATCACGGAGCAGATGGTGAAGGACATGCCCCCTGGCGCCGTCATAGTGGACCTCGCGGCGGAGACGGGCGGCAACTGCGCGCTCACCGAGAAGGGTGAGACGGTCGTGCGCCACGGCGTGACGATCATGGGGCCGCTCAACCTGCCTGCGGGCACGCCGGTGCACGCCAGCCAGATGTTCGCCACGAACATGTTCGCCTTCCTGGGTTCACTCTTCGACAAGGAAGGGCAGCTCAACCTCGACTTCGAGGACGAAGTCGTGGAGGGGACGTGTGTCACGCATGAGGGCCGCGTGGTGCACGAGGCGACGCAGCAAGCCACGGAGGGAGTGAAGGCGTCATGATAGAGGAACTGGTTGTCCTTTTTGTGATCTTCGTGCTGGCGATCTTCGTCGGCTTCGAAGTCATCACTAAAGTGCCACCGACCCTGCACACGCCGCTGATGTCCGGCTCGAACGCGATCTCGGGCATCACGATCATCGGCGCGCTGATCGTCGCTGGGCAGGGGGATGTCGTGGTGGCGAAGTACCTGGGCATGGTCGCGGTCGCGTTCGCGATGATCAACGTCGTCGGGGGCTTCCTGGTGACCGACCGGATGCTGAAGATGTTCAAGCGTAAACCCGAGGTGCAGAAATGACGGCCGCCCTGATCAAGCTGCTCTATCTGCTGGCCGCCGTCATGTTCATCTTGGGGCTCAAGCGATTGAGCTCGCCCGCGACGGCGCGGTCCGGCAATACGATGGCCTCAGTCGGCATGCTCATTGCCATCGTGGTCACGTTGGTGTTCCAGGAGATTGTCGGTTGGCGCGAGATCCTCATCGGGATGATCGTCGGGTCGGTGGTGGGTGGGGTGTTTGCGCGCACGGTCAAGATGACCGGCATGCCGCAGATGGTGGCGCTGCTCAACGGCTTCGGCGGTGGCGCTTCGGCGCTGGTGGCGTCGGCCGAATATTACCGCTACCTGGAAGCGGGGCAGGGCGTCCCGCTCAACTTCGGGATCGCGATCCAGCTCTCGGTGGTGATCGGGACGCTCACGTTCACCGGCAGTCTGGTCGCGTTCGGCAAGCTACAGGAGCTGGTGACGGGCAAGGCCGTCACGTACCCGCTGCAAAAGATTCTCAACGCGCTGCTGCTGATCGGCACGTTGGGCTTGGCCGTGTGGCTGGTGATCGATCCGAGTAACCCCGTGGCGTTCGCCGGCGTGATTCTCGGTGCGGCGCTGCTCGGCGTGACGTCGGTCATCCCGATCGGCGGTGCGGACATGCCGGTCGTGATCTCGCTGCTGAACTCGTACTCGGGTCTGGCGGCCGCGATGACCGGGTTCGTGATCAACAACGAGGGGCTGATCATCGGCGGCGCGCTGGTGGGCGCTGCCGGACTCATCCTAACGAACATCATGTGCCGCGCGATGAACCGCTCGCTCGCCAACGTCCTGTTCGGCGCCTTCGGCGCCACGGTTCAGGAGATCGGCGGCGGTCCGGAGGGAGCGCCGGGCGACCAGACGGTGCGGTCGCTCACGCACGAGGACGCCGCCACGATGCTGGCCTACGCGAGGCAGGTCGTGTTCACGCCGGGGTACGGCCTTGCCGTGGCCCAGGCGCAGCATGAGGTGCGGGAACTGGCCGACATGCTGCAGGAGAGGGGCGTGCAGGTCAAGTACGCCATTCACCCGGTGGCCGGCCGCATGCCGGGTCACATGAACGTGCTGCTGGCCGAGGCGGACGTGCCCTACGACCAGCTGTACGACATGGAGCAGATCAACCCCGAGTTCCCGCAGACCGATGTGTCGGTGGTGATCGGGGCCAACGACGTCGTGAACCCCGTGGCGCGGCACGACAAGTCGAGCCCGCTGTACGGGATGCCCATCCTGGACGTGGACAAGGCGGCGCACTGCATCGTGATGAAGCGCTCCATGCGTCCCGGCTTCGCCGGCGTGGACAACGAGCTGTTCTATCAGGAGAAAACGTCCATGCTGTTCGGCGACGCCAAGGATTCGTTCAAGAAGCTGATCGAGGAAGTGCGGCAGCTGTAACGGCCTGCTGGCCTGATGTGAGAGCGGCAGGGAGGAACGTCCTCTCTGCCGCTTCTTTCTCTCCCGTCAGTCGTCCTGGTCGACGGGCCGCCGGTCACGCTTCACGTTGCCGCGCTGGCGCTTCTCGTCCAGGCGTCTCTTGGTAGCCGCTCGCGGCGGCCTGGTCTTCCTGCGCTTCTTGGGTTGCTTTAGTGCGTCCGAGACGAGGGAGCTGAGCCGCTCCACGGCCGCCTGGCGGTTGCGCAGTTGGCTGCGGCGCTCGTCTGCGACCACGCGCAGGTAGCCGCGCGCGTCGATACGGCTGCCCAGGCGTTCGAGCAGTCGCCGGCGCTGCTCGTCGGAGAGACTCGGACTCTCGGTGACGTTCCAGCGGACCTCGACGCGCGTGGCCGAGGTATTCACGTGCTGACCGCCCGGGCCGCCGGAACGCGTGGCCCTGAAAGACAGTTCCTCCAGTGGTATGGTGAACTTCATGGCATTTGCAAGCTACCCTGGCGCCCGGCTCCGGGCGACGCGACCTTGTCGCACGTGAACAGCGGCAACGGAACTCCGCCGGACGAATCGTCTCTCGCACTGGTGTTCTCGGGCGGCGGTGCGCGAGCTGCCTACCAGGTCGGAGTCCTGGAGGCGATCGCCGAGTGCGCTCCGGAGCTGGACGTTCCCATTCTCACCGGGGTATCTGCTGGCGCCATCAACGCCACATCGTTGGCGGCGCATCCGGGTCCATTCGGACAAGCAGTGTCGGATCTCAGGCGCGAGTGGGAGAGGCTCACTCCGACTCAGGTCTACCGGGTAGAGCCGATACGCGTCGGCGGAGCCATGTGGCGCTGGGCGTTCAACATGCTCGTGCGACGGCGCAAGGCTCCACCCGTGCTGCGTGGGCTCATGGACATGCAGCCGCTGAAGTTCTTTCTCAAGGACTGCATCGATTTTGGCGGCATCGGGCGCAACATAGCTGCGGGCCGGTTACGGGCTGCGGCCCTCAGCGCCACGTGCTACAACACGGGCCAGACCGTGACGTTCGTGCAGGGCGGGGACGACGTGGAGCTGTGGCACCGTTTCATGCGGATCGCCGTGAGTACGCGGATCGATGTGGAACACCTCATGGCCTCCACGGCCATCCCACTGATCTTTCCCGCTCAGAAGATCGAGAATGCATTCTATGGCGACGGGAGCGTGCGCCAGACGGCGCCCCTGGCGCCGGCAATCCACCTCGGGGCGAACAGGATCGTCGCCGTGGCGATGCGATCGGAGAACCCGGCCGAGGCCTGCGCGACGGTTTCGATGGATTACCCCGTCGCCGCAGAGGTCTTCGGGCTACTGCTCCACTCGGTGTTCCTGGACTCGCTGGATGCTGATGCCGAGCGGTTGGAGCGCGTCAACGAGGTGTTGCGGGCGGTGCCATCCGGCCACGAGCTGCCCGGGGGTCTTCGGCCGGTGGATCTCCTGCTGCTGCGCCCCTCGCGGGACCTGGCCGAGATGGCACGAGGGTGCCAAGCCGAGCTCCCCGGAGCGGTGGAGTTCCTGGTGCGCTCGATAGGCGGAGCACAGGCAAAGGGCTCGGACTTCCAGAGCTACCTGATGTTCCAGCCGGAGTACACCGGTCCCCTGATGGAGCTCGGCTACGAGGACGCCAAGGCGAGGCGCGGAGATATCGAGCGGTTTCTGGCCGGCGGCCGCTAGCGCTTGCTGCCTTTGGTGAGGTCGCGCAGCACGTAGGGCAGGATGCCGCCGTGTCTGTAGTACTCCACCTCCACGGACGTGTCGAGCCTGATCAGCGCATCGAACTCCACTGTACCGCCGTCCCCGCTCACGGCGCGAACATGAGCCGTGCCGCCCGCGCTCAGCTCATCGCCGGCTATTCCCGTGACGTCGAAGCGCTCGCGGCCGGTGAGCCCGAGACTCGCGGCGCTCTGCCCGGACTGGAACTGGAGCGGCAGCACCCCCATGCCGATCAGGTTGCTGCGGTGGATTCGCTCGTAGCTCTCGGCCACCACGGCCCTGACACCGAGTAGGGACGTGCCTTTCGCGGCCCAGTCCCTGGAGCTGCCCGAGCCGTACTCCTTGCCGGCGAGCACCAGCAGCGGCGTGCCGTCGCCCTGGTACTGCATGGCGGCGTCGTA
>JAUVTI010000082.1 GCA_030601605.1 Gemmatimonadales bacterium | reverse complement strand
ACCGTGCCGGCAACCGCTGAAGGAGGCCCGTATGCGCCGCGTCGCTCTGGTCGCGCTCTGCACCCTGCTTGCGCTCCCCGCGCAGCTCCCGGCCCAGGAGTCCATCCGTGATTACACGCGGGGCATGGAGAAGCGCGACGGCTACTTCCCGCTCTACTGGGATGCCGCCGGCGGCCGCCTTCTCCTCGAAATCCCGGGGACCGGGGAGGAGTTCCTCTACCTGACGTCGCTCGCTACCGGCATGGGGCACACTCAGCTCGGTCTCGACCGCGGCATGATAATGGACGAGGCCATCGCGCGATTCGACCGCGTGGGGCAAAAGATCCTGCTCGTCTTCACCAATCCCCGGTTCCGCGCCGTGGACACTGACAACCCGGCGCTCGTACGTTCGGTGGTCGAGTCCTTTCCCACGTCCACTGTCGCGGCGTTCGAGGTCATAGCTGAAGAGCGGGACCGTGCGCTGGTCGACGCCTCCTCGCACTTCCTGTCCGACCACATCGGAGTGGCGCGCAGGCTGCAGAACGCCGACCAGGGGCAATTCTCGCTGGACCGGGAGCGCAGCAGCGTGTACCTGCCGCGCACCAAGGCCTTCCCACATAACACCGAGGTGGAGGTCTCCCTCACGTTCACCTCGAGCGACCCGGGATTCCTGGTGCGGCGCCAGGCTCCCGATGGCGGCGCCGTGACCTTGCGGCAACACCATTCGCTCGTGCAACTGCCGGATGGAGGCTTCACGCCGCGCGTCGGCGACCCGCGCATCGGCAACTTCTCGGTGTCGTTCTTCGACTTCTCCCGGCCCCTCGAGCGGCGCTACCGGGGTAGCTACATCGCGCGGCACCGCCTGGAGAAGCAGGATCCGAACGCAGCGGCGTCGGAACCGGTGGAGCCGATCGTGTACTACCTCGACGCGGGAGTTCCCGAGCCGTATCGCACGGCGTTCCGGGAAGGCGCGGAGTGGTGGAACCGGGTGTTCGAGGCGGCCGGATTCGTGAACGCGTTCCGCGTGGAGGACATGCCCGACGGCATGGACCCGATGGACGCCCGCTACAACGTGATTCAGTGGGTGCACCGCAGCGACGCGGGGTTCTCGATCGGGCCTTCCTACATCGATCCGCGCACCGGGGAGATACTCAAGGCTGCGGTTCGGATGGACTCCCACCGCTCCCTCACCGACTACAACATCTGGGCGGGCGCCCTGCCGGCGATCGGCGAGGCGGAGCGGAGCGCGTTCGGCGACTGGCTCGCCTCGCTGGACTCCAACGTGAGCGGCGAGGAATTCGCCATGGCGCGACGCCGGCAGCATGCCGCGCACGAGGTGGGCCACACGCTGGGGCTCGCTCACAACTTCATCGCGGCGAGCTACGGCCGCGCTTCGGTGATGGACTACCCCGCCCCGCTCATCCGGCTCGTGGACGGTGAGATCGACCTGTCGGAAGCCTACCGCGACGGAACGGGAGCGTACGACTCGATCGCCATCCGCTACGCATACACGGAGTTCGCGAGCCCCGAAGACGAGGCCGCCGGGCTCGCCGCGATCGTGCAGGAGGCGATCGACAACGACATCAAGTTCCTCACGGACGGAGACGCCGCCACCTGGGGCTCGTACCCCGAGGCGACGCGCTGGATCAACGGGAGCGAAGCCGTCGCGGAACTCGAGCGCGTAATGGAAGTCCGCCAGGTCCTGATCGATCGGTTCGACGACCGGTCCATCCGGGAGGGCGAGCCGCTGATGTGGCTCAACTACCGCTTCGTCCCCGTCTACCTGCATCACCGCTACGCCCTCGAGGCAGCCATCAAGACGGTGGGGGGAATGGAGTACCACTACGCTGTGCGAGGTGAGCTGTCCCCGCCAACGCAAATCATCGCGCCGGAGCGGCAACGGCGTGCTCTCGAGCTGGTGCTCGATGCCCTGGAGCCGGATCGGCTCGCCATACCGGAGCGCGTGCTGGCGTTGATGGCGCCCCGGGCGTTTGGCTACGCGACCGACAACTGGTTCTTCAGCTCGGACGCCTACCCCGTTTTCGATCAGATCGGGACCGCGCGCTCGCTGGCAACCACGATCGTGTCAGGTCTGCTCGAGCCACGCCGTGCGGCTCGGCTGGTGGCACTGCACCAGCGCAACGCAGACGTCCCGTCACTCGAGGAGGTCATCGCGCGGCTGAATGAGCGCACTTGGGGAGCATCGGCCGAGGAAGAGGGTGTCGCGCTGCGCCGCGTGGTGCAGCGTGTGGTCGTGGACGAGCTGATCGCCCTCGCCGGCAATCCCGACGCCACCGCCGAGGCACGGGCTGGGTCCGAGTGGGGACTGCGCTGGATCTTGGAGTGGATCCAGGGCCAGTCGCCGCGCCTCCCCGAGGAGCAGGCGCACCTGCAGCTGGCCTGGGCCGACATCGAGCGATTCCTCAACCGCCGAGACGACGCCACGGACCCGAGCCGGTCGCGGCAGTTGCCGCCAGGTACGCCCATCGGCAACTGATGGACGGGCCACACGTATATTGCTCGCATGACGCGCACCCTGAACACGTTCCTGTTCGACCTGGACGGGACGCTCATCGATTCGATAGAGCTGATCCTGAGCTCCTACCGCCACACGCTCGCCAAGCACCGCGGCAGTGTGCCGCCCGACGAAGTGTGGCTGGCTGGCGTGGGCACTCCGCTCCGTGCCCAGTTCCGCCAGTTCACCGAGGATCCTGCGGAGATCGGGGAGCTCGTCTCCACCTACACG
Source organism: Gemmatimonadales bacterium (assembly GCA_030601605.1). GTDB lineage: Bacteria > Gemmatimonadota > Gemmatimonadetes > Gemmatimonadales > GWC2-71-9 > WVYX01. The sequence goes on along the minus strand of JAUVTI010000082.1, from coordinate 5,510 downwards.
GAGCACAACCTGGCCAACCACGACTCGCTGGTGCGGGAGTACCCGGGGGTGCGCGAGGCAGTCTTGGCGCTCGCCGCGGACGGCGTGAAGCTCGGCGTCGTGACGAGCAAGAAGCGCCGCGGAGCCGGGATGGGACTGGCCAGGGGCGGCTTCGGCGGGTTGTTCGAGGTCGTGGTCGCCGCCGACGACGTGGAGCGGCACAAGCCCGACCCGGAACCCGTCACCAGGGCCATCGAGCTGCTGGGATCCGCGCCGGCCGAGACCGTGTTCGTGGGAGACTCGCCGTACGACCTGGTCGCGGGACGGGCCGCAGGAGTGGCGACTGCAGCAGTCGCGTGGGGGCCGTTCTCTCGCGCGGACCTGGAGGCCGAGTCACCTGACTACTGGGTGGACGACGCCGCCCAGCTCACGAGCCTGGGTCGTGACTGACGTCGCGGTGGGGCCGATAATGAAGAAGGGCAAGGCTCCAAAGCGATAGGCGGGCGCCAACCCGGCACCGGACCCCGGAAACCCCAGCCGGCACAAGGCCGTAGAGAAATCATGGCGGCAGTCCGCGCCCAGCGGGCAGCCCGGGGCTCTGCGCAAGTCAACGTTTTGGCGGGAGAGGGTATCTAATCCTCTGATCCCCAGGCAACGCAGGCATATCAGATGGGAGACGGCACCATGTTCCTCAATCGCAAGATCGCGGCCCCCCTAACGCTGTGGGCGGCATTCACGCTGGCCGGCCACACCCTGCAGGCGCAAAGCTACGAACTCTCCGGCGACCGGGTCTCCATCTACAACCTCGCGGGTGAGATCACCCTCGAGGCCGGCTCGGGCTCCCAGGTCGTCGTCGAGGTCACCCTCCGGGGAGCCGACGCCGGGCAGCTCCGCATCGAGACCGGCGCCGTGCGTGGCCGGGAGACGCTGCGCGTGATCTACCCCGGCGACCGCGTGGTCTACCCAGGCCGCGGCGACTCGCGCACCCAGCTCCGGGTCCGGGACGACGGCACCTTCAGCGACGGCGGCCGCGACTACGGCGACCGCGTCCGCATCTCCAGCTCCGGCGACGGCCTCGAGGCCTACGCCGACATCAAGATCAGGGTACCGTCCGGCCAGACACTGGACGTGTACCTCGCGGTCGGTGAGATCTCCGCCAGCAACGTGAGCGGCGACCTCCGGCTCGATACCCATTCCGCTCCCGTCACGACGACGGGGACGCGTGGATCCCTGCTCGTGGATGTGGGCTCCGGCAGCGTCTCGGTCACGGACGCCGAGGGCGACGTGGACATCGACACCGGGTCGGGCTCCGTCGAGGCCACTGGCATCCGCGGCGACGTGCTGCGGATCGACACCGGGTCGGGGCGCGTCACCACGTCCGATATCTCGGTGACGCAGCTCAGCATCGACACCGGGTCCGGTGGAGTGGAGGTGGGCAACGCCATCGCCCGTGACGTCATGGTGGATACGGGGAGCGGCAGCGTGCGAGTCGAGCTCATGTCGGACGCGCGCGACGTCGAGATCGACACCGGCTCGGGGTCGGTGACCCTGTCGGTGCCCGAGGGCTTCGGGGCGGAAATCGAGATCGAGACCGGAAGCGGCAGCATAGACCTGGACTTCCCGCTCCAGGTGCGCCGCTTCGAGCGGACCTCCATCACCGGCACCCTGGGTGACGGCAACGGGCGCGTCACGATCGACACCGGCTCCGGCAACATCCGGATTCGCAAGTCCGGCTGATCCGCGCGGAGCTGGTCACCACAGGAAGCTGACGCCCCCCGTCGCCCGCGTGGCGGCGGGGGGCGGTTCGTTGTGATACTTTCCCCTGCAATCGACTCAGCCAAGAGGGCACCGTGACGTTCTACTCCTTCGAGCTGGAGCGCTGGCAGAGCACCTGGGAAAACCAGGTCCGCTACAACCTGTCGGAGAGCGGCGTACACCCACTCTCCATTGGAGAGCTCTTCGCGCTGACGGGCGGAGAACCGGCAGAGCTCGGCGCACTGCGGCTGGTGTACAACCAATCCGACGGGACCGACGCCCTGCGGGAGGCCGTAGCCGGGCTCTACTCCGGCGCCACGGGAGACAACGTCACGGTCACCGTCGGGAGCGCCGAGGCCAACTTCATCACCTGCTGGACGCTGATCGAGCCGGGCGACCACGTGGCCGTGCTCACTCCGGTGTACATGCAGAGCCCGGGGCTCGCCCGGAACTTCGGCGCGACCGTCACCGAGTTTCCCCTTCACTTCGAGCGCGGATGGGATCCGGATCCCGAGGAGGTGGCCGGCGCCATCAAGCCGGGCACCAAACTCGTCATCGTCACCAATCCCAACAATCCCACCGGCCACGTGCTGTCGGACGAGGCGCGCGCGGTGATCTTGGAGCGCGTCCAGGCAGCCGGCGCCTGGTTGCTCGTAGACGAGGTGTACCAGGGCGCCGAGCTGAACGGAGTCGAGACGCCGTCCTTCTGGGGGTCCTACGACAAGACTATCATCGTCAACGGCCTCTCAAAGGCCTACGGACTGCCAGGCCTCAGGATCGGCTGGATCCTCAGCTCCACCGAGTTCAAGCAGGCCGTGGTGCGGCGGCACGACTACACGGTGATCGGGCCCAGTCCGGCGAGCGACTACCTCGCGACACGGGCGATCGGTGTGCGCGACAGGATCTTCGCGCGCACCCGGGGAATCCTCAATACCAACTACCCACTGCTGGAGTCGTTCCTGCGGAGCTTCGGAACGCTGTTCGAGTGGCACGAGCCCGATGCCGGCGCCATCTGCATGGCCCGCTACCGCCACAGCATGAGCTCGCTCGAACTGGTGGAGCGGATGAGGGCCGAGCAGGACATCCTGATGGTCCCGGGCGAGCACTTTGGCCTGCCGTTCCACCTGCGAATGAGCTACGGCAACGAGCGAGAGGAACTGGCGGCGGCGCTGGACGAGGTGAAGCAGGCGTTCGGGAGGATGTTGATCGATTAGGAGCGGAAGGGGGAAGGGGGAAAGGGGAAGGGTACGAGCGGGAAACGGGAAGCGGGAATCGTACGACGAGGCAGCGGGCCAGCGGCGAGTGCCGGACTGTCACCGGAGCGATTGTCGGTACGCGGCGCAAGAGATGCCTGGAGTGCACACGGGGACCGTCGCGCACGTACCGCAATTCGCGGAGGTGATTGACCGGTCGAGCCGCTGGGAGCGCACTGCAGTTCGCGGAGGAGGGTCCCCGAACGAGCCCGAAATGTTCGACCTATAGATTCTCCATCAACCACTCAGTGAAGTACTCGAACAGGTTCACCCGCGTCGTCCCGCCCGCGATGGAGTGAGTCTTGTTGGGGTACAGCCGCATGTCGAACTGCTTCCCCTCCAGCTCCAGCTTCTGAATGAGCTGCACGGTATTCTGTGCGTGCACGTTGTCGTCACCCGTCCCATGTACAACGAGCAGGTTACCCTCGAAGTCTCCCGCATAGCTCAGCGGCGCGCCCTTGTCGTACCCCTCCTCGTTCTCCTGTGGCGTCCGCATGAAGCGCTCGGTGTAGATCGTGTCGTACAGCCGCCAATCGGTCACCGGCGCCACTGAGATCGCCGCCTTGAAGACGCCCTGCCCGCGGAAGATGGACATGAGCGACATGTAGCCGCCGTAGCTCCAGCCCCAGATACCGATCCGGTCGCCGTCAACGTAGGGCAACGATGCGAAGTGCCGGGCAGCGGCGATCTGATCGTCCGACTCGTACTGACCGAGCATCATGTACGTTTGCTTCTTGAAGTCCCGGCCCCGGGCGCCGGTGCCGCGATTGTCCACGCTGGCAACCAGGTACCCTGCCCTCGCGAGCATCTGGTACCACAGGTAGTTGCCTCCGCCCCACGCATCCCGCACAGTCTGTGACCCCGGACCGCCATACACGAACATCAGGAGCGGGTACTCGCGGGTCGGATCGAAGTCCGCCGGCTTGATGATGTAGGCGTTGAGCTCCACCCCGTCGGCCCCCGGCACCGTGATGAACTCCGGGGCAGGCAGGTTCAGGCCCTCGATCTTGGCAATCGGCTCTTCGTTCGAGGCGAGCACGCGAATCTGGTCACCGTCGATTTCGTGCAGCGTCTGCACGGTCAGGTGGCCCGCCCGGGAGTAGGAGTCCACATACATGGTGTGCGTGGGGTTCATGTTGATGCCATGCGTTCCGCCCTCGGGCGTGATGCGCGTGAGACCCCGCCCGTCCAAACCGATGCGGTAGAGCGGCCGGACCAGCGGCCCGTCCACCGAGCCGGCGAAGTACACGATGCCCCGTTCCCCATCGACGCCGTACACGCTCGATACGTCCCACTCGCCCTCGGTGACCTTGCGGATGAGCCGGCCGTCGCGTTGGTACAGATAGAGCTGCGCGTAGCCCTCCCGCTCGCTGCGATAGAGGAACTGCGCTCCGTCCTCGATCCATCGCGGGTCGCGGGCGTCCACCCATGCCGCGTCCTCGTCCGTCATGATGACCCGGGACTCTCCGCTCCTGACGTCGGCCAGCATCAGATCGAGGCGGTTCTGGTGTCGGTTGAGCCGCGTCATCCAGATCTCGTCCGATGAACCAGCGAAGCCAGCGTCCGCGATGTAGATGTCCGTGTCCGGTCCCAGATCCATCCACGCGGTCTCACCGCTCTCGATCTCCACGACGCCGATCCGCACTTCGGAGTTCTGCTCCCCCGCCTTGGGGTAGCGAACGGTGAGCAGCTCCGGATAGAGCTTGGTATCGTCGATCAGGTAGAACGGCTCGATCACCGTCTGATCGAGCCGCCAGAACGCGATCCGTCGGCCGTCCGGGCTCCAACGGAATGCGTCGCGCAGGCCCAGCTCTTCCTCATACACCCAGTCCGAGGTGCCGTTGATGATGTTCTCGCCGCCGTCGAAGGTGAGCTGGCGCTCCTCACCAGCCTGGATGTCGGATGCGAAGAGGTTGTTGTCCCGCACGAAGGCTACAGATCCCCCGTCTGGGGAGAACTTGGCGAACATCTGCCAGCCTTCGGCCGTGCTCACCGGCGTGAGGGTTTCACGCTCGAAGTCCCACACGTAGTACTCTCCCTTCGTGCGTTGCCGCCACACACGCTGGGAGTTGGTGAAGATGAGCAGCTTGGAGCCGTCTTCGGAGAACTGATACCGCTCGATCCTGATGCTCTCGTCAGCACCGGGTGGGACGAGCGCCGCAGCGCTCACGAGGAGCGTCTCCTCTCCCGAGCGCGCGTTCACCTGCGTGAGGTCTGTGCCGCTCTCGCCTCGATCGATGCGCGTGTAGTAGTCGCCGTTGTCCATCCACCGCACCGACACCAGGTCGCCGGAGAACTCGCTCGAGCCCATGATGCTCTGGACCGTGAGATCCGGCTGCTGCGCTGCTGCTGGAACGACCAGGAGCAGGCCGATGGCCAGTAGGAACAGATTGCGTTTCATGGCAATCCCACCCTGAGGATTTGGAGGCGGTTGTGTTCAGAAGGCCCGGGAAAGGTACTGCGAGCACCCTACGCCGGCGACTCTCCGGCTTCGCCCCGCTGCACTATCACGCCCACCTCGCC
>JAUVTI010000028.1 GCA_030601605.1 Gemmatimonadales bacterium | reverse complement strand
AGGCGTGGTTGAGCTCGTCGGAGATCACCACGTCGTCCGGACCGAGCATTGTGGCGCAGAGGCCTTCATTCGCGTTCCAGCAGGACACGTACGAGAGCGAGGCCTCAGTGCCGACGAAATCGGCTAGTGCCTGCTCCAACTCACGGTGGATGGTGAAAGTGCCGCATATGAAGCGCACACTCGCTGTGCCGGCGCCGAATCGTTCGAGCGCCTGGGTTCCCCCCGCGATCACCTCCGGCAGTGCGGAAAGCCCCAGGTAGTTGTTGCTGGAGAGGATTATGACGTCGCCCCTGCCCTCCATCCGCACCCGCGAGTCCTGCGGCGAGTCGATGTAGTTGAGGCGCTTGTACACCCCGTCCTGCTTGAACTGGTCGAGCTCCGCTCGCAGCCGCTGCTCCACCGCTGCCTTCATGGCCTCCTCCTGTTAGACGATGCTGCGGATGAAGCCCCCGTCCACCTGCAGCGCAACGCCCGTAATGTAACTGGCGCGTTCCGATGCCAAGAACGCCACGGCCGCGGCGAGCTCCTCCGGCTTGCCCATGCGACCGGCGGGGATGTCCCGCACCACATCGCGCTCGACCTGGTCACGCGGCAGCTTGCGCTGTGCGGAGAGCTCGTCGAGCAGATCCTCCACGCGCTGCGTGCGCGTGTATCCGGGGCATACCGAGTTCACCGTGACGCCGTCGGCGGCTACCTCGTCTGCCAGGAACTTCATGAAGCCGAGAACGCCGGCCCGCGCAGTCGTCGAGAGGATCAGGCTCCCGAGCGGCTGCTTGGCGGCCACGCTCGCGATGCAGATTACGCGTCCCCTCCTTCTCTCGCGCATGCCCGGCACCGCGGCGCGGCACAGGTTGATCGTCGAGAGCAGGTTGAGCTCCAGCGCCTCCTGCCAGCTGTCGGCGGGCGCATCTGCGAACGTGGTGGGCGGCGGGCCGCCGGCGTTGCACACGAGAATGTCTATGGTGCCTAGCTCGTCGGTCACCCGCCGGACGAGCCGCTCCACCTCTGCGGGTACGCTCACGTCCGCCGCAAATGCCGCGGCCGTGTCACCCGCGATCCCCTGTACTCGCTTCAGCGCTGGCTCGAGACGCGCCTCGTCTCGTCCGTTGAGCGCCACGCGGCATCCCTCTTCGGCGAGCGTCACCGCGATCGCGAGTCCGAGTCCGCTCGATGAGCCGCACACGAGCGCTACGCGTCCGTTCAGTTCGAGATCCATGGTTCGAGACCATCGTGAGAGTGTGAGTTCGACGTTGCGCGATCGTCCGACTGCCCGCAAGTCCGTGTCTGATCATGAGATCCGATCGAAAAAACTATTGCGTGATCGCACGGCAATCACAATATTCGTTTCCGTGCCATCGCGCCCAGCAGAGCGCCACGGATGTCGGTAACGCGACGCGAGTTCGTAACAAGCGCCTCGCTCGCAGCCGCTGCACTCGCCGCCCCTCGGTCCGGCGAGTTATTCGCATCTCCTTCCGCGCCAGGCCCCCCAGCTGATTCACGGCACAAGGAACTCTGTATGCTCGCGCTCGACGCGGCGAGCACCGCCGGCGCGTCGTACGTGGATGCGCGGGTGATGCAGGTGAGAGACCAGCGGATCGGCACGCGAGAGGAGCGGGTCACCGATCTCCGCGACGACGAGTCGATTGGAATCGCGGTGCGCGCGCTGGTGGGCGGAGCATGGGGATTCGTGGCCGCTCGCACGCTGGAAAGGTCTGATGTGGTGCGCCTGGCACGCGCCGCTGGCGACCAGGCGCGCGGAAACTCGGCTGCGGTCCGCGATCCGGTGCAGCTCGCGCCCGTGGATCCCGACCCCAACGGCGAATGGCACACGCCGATCGGGATAGACCCCTTCGCCGTCTCCCTGGAGGAGAAGGTCGACCTGCTGCTCGCCGCCAACGCCGAGGCGCTCAGAGTGCCGGGCGCGCGGTTCGTGACGTCCTCGATGGCGTTCGTTCGGCTGCAGACGACCTTGGCGTCTACCGACGGGAGCGTGATCGAGCAGACGCTGTATCGCACGTGGCCGACCCTCACGGTCACCGCCGTGGCGTCCGACTACGCGGATTTCCAGTCCAGGTCCTCGGCCGAGGTGGCGCCGATGGGGCTGGGCTATGAGCACGTGCAGGCAGCCCGGCTCGGGGAGCGCGCGGGTGAGTGGGCTGAGGAGGCCGTGCAGAAGCTCACGGCGACTCCGGTCGATCCCGGCGACTACGATCTGATTCTGGACCCATCGCATCTGTTCCTCACGATCCACGAGAGTATCGGGCATCCCACGGAACTGGATCGCGCGTTGGGCTTCGAGGCCAACTATGCGGGAACGTCGTTTCTGGCCCCGCCGGAGCAGGTGCTGGGGAAGTTCCGCTACGGGCCCGAGATCATGAACGTGCTGGCCGACCGGACCCAGCGCGGCGCGCTGGCCACGGTGGGTTGGGACGACGAGGGCGTTCCGGCCGACAGCTGGTCGATCATTCGCGACGGCGTGTTCGTCGACTACCAGACCACTCGCGAGCAGGTGCACTGGATCTCCGAGCACACGGGTGTGCACCACTCGCACGGCTGTTCATTCGCCCAGTCCTGGGATCGGGTCCAGTTCCAGCGGATGCCCAATGTCTCGCTGCTGCCCGGACACGACGACTACGTCATCGACGATCTGATAGCCGCCACCGAGCGTGGGATCCTGATAAAGGGGCGCGGCTCGTACAGCATCGACCAGCAGCGCCTCAACTTCCAGTTTGGCGGGCAGGTGTTCTATGAAATCCGCAACGGTGTCGTGGGCGGAATGCTCAAGGACGTTGCGTACCAGGGACGGACACCCGAGTTCTGGAACTCGCTGGACATGCTTGGAGGTAGGCGCAGCTACCAGCTCGGCGGGACGTTCTACGACGGCAAGGGACAGCCGGCGCAGTCGAACCCGGTCAGCCACGGCTGTCCGGCTGCTCGGTTCGGCGGTGTGTCCGTGATCAATACCACAGCGCGCGGGTAGGCTGGCGGCGCAACGTGTCGATCCTGACCGAAGCGGAAGCGCGCCAACTGTGTGAGCGGGTGATTGCCGCCGGCACGGCCGACGAAGTTGAGGTTCGGGTCGAGTCCGGCCTGGACGGAAACACCCGGTTCGCCGTGAACCAGATCACGACGGCCGGTGCGGTAGAGGATACACAGGTGACCCTGACGGCGCGGTTCGGGCGCCGCAGCGCATCGGTGCGCTTCAACGCGCTGGACCGGGCCGGGATCGCAGCAGCGGTCCGCAAGGCGGAGCAACTGGCTGGACTCGCGCCCGAGGACCCGGAGCAGATGCCGCTCCTTGGTCCGGAGTCGTACCGGATGGTGCCGGCGTTCTTTGACAGTACGAAGGATCTGGACTCGGAATCGCGAGCGGTAGTGGTGAAGACGGCAGCGGACGCCGCAGAGGCGGCGGGCTTGGTAGGCACCGGATTCCTTCGGCGCATCGCTCGCAGCACGGCCGTCGCGAACTCGAACGGGCTGTTCGCCTACGAGCGCTCCACGCTGGCGTCGTTCACGACCACCGTCCGCACCCGGGGCGGTGACGGCTCCGGATGGTCGGGCACGACGCACAACGACTGGACGCGAATGACGCCCCCGGCGGAGCTCGCTGAGCGGGCCAGCCGCAAGGCGCTCCGGAGCGTGCAGGCGGTGGCGGTGCAGCCGGCTCCGTACACGGTGGTGCTCGAGCCCACGGCCGTCGGCAACCTGGTTCAGTTGCTGGCCTACGGACTCAGCGCTCGAGCCGCGGACGAGGGGCGGTCGGCGTTCTCTCGCCCGGGCGGCGGGAACAGCATAGGCGACCGGATCGTGGACGAGCAGGTCACGCTGTATTCGGACCCACAGGATCCGGATCTGCTCGAGCGTCCGTTCACGGATGAGGGTGAGCCCATCGGCCGCACGGTCTGGTTCGAGAACGGAGTGCTCAGGAACCTGGCCTACAGCCGCTACTGGGCCCAGCGCCAGCAGACACAGTCCGTGCCTTTCGGCGGCGGGCTCAAGCTGGAAGGCGGAAGCGGCACCGCGCTGGATCTGGTGAGCGGGGTGGAGAGCGGGATCCTGGTCACGCGGTTCTGGTACATCCGCGGGGTCGATCCCCGCACGATGGTGTACACGGGGCTCACGCGCGACGGCACGTATCTGATCGAGAACGGGCAGGTCACTCGGGCGGTCAAGAACCTGCGATTCAACCAGAGCATCGTGGAGATGCTCGGCAACATAGTTGCGATGGGGGCGGCGGAGCGGGTGGTGGCATCCGAGTCAGGGGGGCTCGGAAGGGCCGTTGTGGTCCCGCCGATGGTGGTGCGGGATTTCAACTTCACGTCCAACTCGGATGCCGTATGACGATGTGCGTTCTGCAGGATGAGCGGAGCGGAGCGCGTTGGGAGCGGTTGCGAACGCCGCTCGACTACCGTTCGCCTCTCGGGGCGGGCAATCACTCACACTGACGGAGGCCACATGGCTAAGAAAAAGCGGGCGACCAAGAAGAAGAAGGCCGCCAAGCGCTCAACCAAGAAGCGCGCGACCAAGAAGAAGCGCGCCACGAAGAAGAAGAAGGTAGCGCGCAAGAAGAAGAAGTAAACCGTTGCAAGGGGCCGGCACGCTGCCGGCCCCGCAACGTTTCCGGGTTCAACCTTTGACGGCCAGGATCCAGCGGAGGCCGGCGCGGGAGTGTCCCCGCTCGACGTGCCAGCCTGTGTAGTGCGATGTGAGCGTCTCGGGGCCGAGCGTGAGCTCGTTGGGTGATTGGTGGGCCGGCAATATGAAGTGCACGCCGCCCCCCCGGGTCGCAGCTATCAGCGAATCCAGGAACTTGCCGCGCGCAGGAGCGTCCAGCCGGCTCAGCGTCACCGGGTCGAGCACGGTCAGCGCTGGATGAACGGGCGGGAACCAGGTGCCCAGGCCCACGACCAGGGCGTGGAACCGTGACGCCAGGGCCTCCGCGGCCGCCCGCGTCTCCACCGACTCGACGACCGCCAGCTCCTGATCGATGAACACGACCGGCCACTCGTGTGCGGACAGGAAGTAGGCGGCGGGCGCCGCGGCCACCCCGACAACGAGCGCGTCGCCCTCGCCGTCCAGCTCCTCGGCCAGCCCCGCGAGCGGCGTGTCGGAGTCCAGACCCCAGTGCGTGGGCTCCTGCTGCGCGTGCCGCAGCTTGCGGTGCTTGTCCTTCCAGCGCCGGAACGAGGGCAGGTTGAGCCGCCTGGAGATCAGCCGGTCCACGTGCTCGAGCACGAGCACCTCGGTGAGCACGAGCTGCTCGCGGGTGTCCACTTCGAGCTCGTACACGGCCTCGTCGGCGATCGCCAGGAGCTCCTCACGAGACAGCTGCTGCTTGAACTCCTCGATGCGCTCGAGGAGGAACTCCTCATACTCCTGGCGCAGCGACCGTTGCCGGCGGCTGGGGCGGCGACGTGGTTGTGAGGCTGTCAGCATGGCTCGATGTGTACCACGACCTCCTGGAACTCAAGCTGTTTCCGCAGGCGCATCTCCACGACGTCGGCCAGGTGGTGGCTCGACTCGACGGTGGCGTCGCCCTTGACTGCTATCGTCAGCTCCGCGAAGCGGCGATCGCTGGCGCCGCGCGACCGTATGTCGTAGGCGGTCACCACGCCGTCGACCGACTCCGCGACCCGCTGTATCTCTGCGGCCGGTGCCACTGGCTGGTCCACCAGCACCGGCAGCGAGCGCGCCACGATGCTGTACGCCAGTATCACGATAACACCGGCGACCAGCAGCGCCACGATCGAGTCTACCCACCAGAGCCCGGCCTGAGTAGCGAGGACTCCCACGAGCACGCCGATGGTTATGAACACGTCCGCGCGGGTGTGCGCGGAGTCGGCCAGCAGGATATCGGAGTTCAGTTCCCGCCCGCGCCGCGTCTCGTATACCGTGACCACGGTGTTGACCACGAGGGTGCCCAGGAGCACCGCGAACTCGAGGGCGCTGATTTGCAGTGGTGCCGGCCCAGCGCCGAGTCGGTTGATCGCTCCCTTCATGAGCTCGAACCCGGTGATCGACAGGAACACCACGATAGCCAGCGCCCCGAGCGTCTCGAACTTCTCGTGTCCGTACGGGTGGTCCTCGTCCGGCTCGCGGGCCGCGAACCACATCACGGTCAGCCCCAGGACGTCGTTCCTGGCGTCCACCGCCGCGTGCACGGCGTCGCCCAACACACCGAGGGAACCCGTGCGCATCCCGATCACGAACTTGGCCCCCACGACACCGAGATTGGCGACGAGGAGGCCGAGGAGTACACGCTGGATCTTCGTATTGCGGTCACGCGCGACCGCGCGGTCGGGCGGCATGCTGCAAGCTTGCAATGGCCCTCTCGGCTGTCAACCTCGAAATTGGCGATATTCAGACTCTATGAAGTCACCGGGGACGCGGTGGACACGAACGGACGGGGAGGAAGATCATGAGGATGGGAGGAATCGCCTGGATGGCCTGCTGTGTGGTCGCGCTGCCGCCGGTGCTCGGTGCGCAGACGGTCTCGAACGGCGCGTACGTCGTGCGCCAGGGCGCGAACGAGATAGTGCGTGAGACGTACGCCTTCGACGGCACCGTTCTCACCACCTCCATGCTCATCACGGCGCGGCAGCTCGTGATCGGGGGGCGCACCGTGTACGACGACGCGCTCTCTCCCACTGAGTACGTGGCCACCGGCCGACTCGGCTCGGATTCCGTGCCGTTCCAGACGCTCTCCGTCACGTTCGCGGACTCGGCGCACTGGGAGGTGTCGGGGGCTGGTGCTCAATCGGGAGCCACTCCCCTCACCCGGCCGTACTCGGTGTTCCGCAACCTCTCCAATGCCCACCTCGCGGTGGTCCTGCTGCGCTCCGACCGCGCGGCGGGCGGGCGCCAGACGTTCAACCTGTGGATGCCCGGTGGGGCGGTCGTCGTGCCGGTGGCAGTCGAGCTCACGGGCGCCGAGGGAGTGATCGACCTGGCCGGAGTGACGATGAACGTGCGGCTCTCCGAATCGGGATGGCTGCTGTGGGCGGAGGTCCCTGCGCAGAACGTGACCTCCGAGTGGACCGAGAGCATCGACATCGAAGCGGCTGTCGCGGAGCCGTCGAGGCCCGAGCCGCCGGAGGGTGTCGGTGAGTCGGTGTTCACGTTCCCGAGCGGTGATCTCAGGCTCGAGGGTACGCTCGCGCTGCCGACCGCCGCCGCCGCTCCGGTGCCCGTGGCGGTGATCGTGGCCGGCTCCGGCCCCACCGACCGGAACGGCACCGCGATACTCGGGGTCCAGACCGACACGTACGCGCAACTCGCATGGCGCCTCGCCGAGCGGGGAATTGCCACGCTGCGCTACGACAAGCGTGTTCTGGGAGCCACGGCCGGGTCCGTGGACATGTCCAGCACCACCTTCGACGACTTCGCGGAGGACGTGATCGCGGCCGTGGACGCGGTGCGGGCGGACGGTCGCTTCTCGAGCGTCGTCATCCTGGGTCACAGTGAGGGGGCCGGGCTGGCCGTTCGGGCGGCCAACCGAGGCGCAGCGGTGTCCGGAATCGCGCTGCTGGCCGGAATGGGGCGACCGTTCCTCGACGTGCTGCGCGGGCAGCTCGGCAGGCAACTGGACGAGGAGACAATGGCGGTGGACGACGACGCGATGGCCCGCTACCTCGCCGGGGAGGACCCGGGGGACGTGCCGCAGAGCATCCAGGCCCTGTTCGTTCCGGTGAACCGGCTCTTCATGCAGACGGCCGTCGAGTACGACCCGCAGGCGGAGGTGGCGAGCGCGCCCGTGCCGGTGCTGATCGTGCAGGGTGAGACGGACGTTCAGATCGGAGTGCGAGACGCCGAGCTGCTGCACGAGGCGCGGCCCGACGCCACCCTCGTGATCATCCCCGAGACGAACCACACCTTCAAGCACGCCCCGAACCCGGATCTGGCGTCACAGACTGCTCAGTACACCGACCCCTCGCTCGGCATCGCCTCGGCGCCGGGGGGGGCGCTGGTCGCCTGGATGGCGACGCTGCCCTAGTCGGCCGCGCGCAGCAGCGCGCCCTTGAGGTAGCTGGTCTCGGGGATCGTGAGCACCTGGGGGTGATCGGGGCTCTGTCCCACGGGGCGCTCCAGCACTATGCGGCGGCCGCTGTCTGCGGCCGCCGCCTGCAGCATGTCCATGAAGAGGGCGCGGCTCACGTGGAACGAGCAGGAGCACGTGAGCAGGAGTCCTCCCGGGGCCAGCAGGCGCATGGCGCGGAGGTTGATCTCCTTGTACCCCGCCAGCGCGCGCGGCAGTGCGTCCTTGCGCTTGGCGAAGGCCGGAGGATCCAGGACTATCGTCTCGAATTGCTCACCTGACGACTGCAGGTCGCGCAGCACGTCGAACGCGTTCCCCTCCAACCACTCGACATTGCCACAATCGTTCAGGCCGGCGTTGCCACGGGCCACTTCGAGCGCCGGCGCACTCGAGTCGACCGCGCGCACGCTTGACGCGCCGCGTGCCATGTGGAGCGCAAAGAGCCCGTGGTACGTGAAGACGTCCAGCGCGCTGCCGCGCGCCAACTCCCCCATCAGCAGGTGGTTCGTGCGCTGGTCCAGAAACGCGCCGGTCTTCTGCCCGGTCCGGAGAGCCACGCTGTACGCCACGCTCCCCTCGCGCACCTCGATCGCTTCCGGCACGGTGCCGGCGACCTCCACCACCTCGAGCGGCAACGCCTCGTGCTTGCGCACCGACGCGTCGTTGCGCAGCAGGACTCCCTTCGGCCCCAGGACGCCCTCGATGGCCGCGAGCACCGCTTCCCGCGCCGACTCGAGCCCGGCCGAGAGCAGCTGAACGACGGCGAAATCGCCGTAGCGGTCCACGATGAGGGACGGCAGGCCGTCGCCCTCGGCGTGCACCACGCGGTAGGCCGTGGCGTCGATGTCCAGCGCCAGGCGTCGCTCTGCGGCCGCCGCGACACGCGCCCGCCACCACGCCGCGTCGATGTCCTCGTCCTCGTGTGTGAGCAGCCGCAGGCGGATCTCGGAGGCGGGACTCCACAGAGCACGCCCCATTGCGCGACCACGCGGGTCGGTCACGCGCACGATGCCAGCCCCGGAATCGGGCTCGCTGTCGATGTCGCTGCGATATACCCATGGGTGGCCGCCGCGCAGGCGGGCGGCGCCCCGGGGGGTGACGGTGACGCGCTCGGTCATGACGCTGCCCGTAGGGGTTACCGCAGAAGGTAGATATGTTTCGGGCCGAGCGCTAAACGGTGAGACGCGATGTCACTCAGTGAGACCCGACTGCTGGCAATCACCGGCCCTTCGATCGTGGAGCTCGGCGCACTGACGGACGCCTGCAGCGCGGCTGCCGCCGGCGGCGTGACGGCGGTCCAGCTTCGCATCAAGGACGTGGCGGCCGGCCGGCTCCTGGAGCTCACCCAGCAATTGGTGGAGGCGCTTCCCATTCCGGTCTGGGTGAACGATCGGGCGGACGTGGCCCTGGCTGCGGGAGCCCGCGGGGTTCACGTGGGCGCCGACGATGTCCCTGCCGATGCGGTGAGGAGGTTCGCCGGTCAGGCGCTCAGAGTGGGTGTGTCGGTCGGCTCGCCCGCGGAGGCGGACGCCGCTCTCCGGGCGGACGTCGATTACTGGAGCATCGGGTCGATCTGGGCCACCTCCACCAAGCCCGATGCCGGCGCGCCCATTGGCGCGGCGGGCTTCCGGAAGCTCGCCGCCCTGGCGCCAGAGGGAATGAGGATCATCGCCATTGGCGGGATCACGGCGGGGAATGCGGCAGAGATCATCGCTGCCGGAGCGCAGGGCATCGCCGTCAGCTCGGCTGTGTTCGCGGCGCCGGACATCGAAGCGGCCGCGCGGCGCCTCCGCGCCTCGGTGGACAGCGCTCTCTCGGCCTAGCTTCTCCGCAACGGTTCAGCTGCCGCCGGAGCGCACTTCCTGAATGGCGCGACGGTGCTCGGCGTAGGTGCGTGAGAACACGTGCTGGCCGTCGGTTCGCGCGACGAAGAAGAGGAAGTCCGTGCGGGCCGGGTAGAGGGCGGCCTCGATGCTCTCTTCCGAAGGCTCACCGATCGGTCCCGGGGGCAACCCGGCGATCAGGTAGGTGTTGTACGGCGACGGGATCTGGTAGTCGCGCTCGAACAGGCGGCGGCGGCGGCCCAGTGCGTAGATGACCGTTGGGTCGGCCTGAAGAGGCATCCCGTCCGCGAGCCGGTTGTGGTATACCGACGAGACGTAGGGGCGATCGGGCGCGTGCCTCACCTCTCCCTCGATGATGGATGCCAGCGTCACGATCTCGTGGCGCGTCATGCCCAGCGTGTCGAGTCGCGCATACCACTCGTCGCGCCACCTGTCCTCGAACTCCGCCACCATCTGCGCCACCACATCCCCCGCCGAAGCTTCGGTGTGCACCGCGTAGCGACTGGGGTAGAGGTAGCCCTCGAGCGTGGGCGCGGGAACGCCGAGCTGCGCACGCAAGGCCGAGTCCCGGGCCGCCGTCATCAGGCTCTCCGCGGGAATGCCGAGTTGGGCCTCCAGCGCCGCGCCCACTTCAGTCAGCATCAAGCCCTCGGTCACGAGCAGCCAGCGGTACGGTGGGCGGCCGGACATCAGCAGGCCGAGCAGCTCTCTGCTGGTGCTGCCGCGAGAGAGGTCGTAGGTGCCCGCCTGCAGGCTGCGGTGCCGGCCCGAGAGGACCGCATAGAGCTTGAAGAGCTCGGGTGAGTCGATCAGCCCGCGCGTGGAGAGCGTCTCGGCCACCGCGGTGAGAGTGGCTCCCCGGGGAATCGTGACCTGCTCGAACTCGGAGTCCTGCGCGGCGCCCCCGCCGGCTCCGCGCCCGCATCCCGATGCCGCCATGATGAGGAGAGCCACCACCAGGGCTCGCATCAGCGCCTGCTGTCCAGGAAGTGCTGCAGTATCACGGTCGCCGCCAGTCGATCCACATCGCCCTTACGGCCGCGCGTGCTGCCGCCCATCTCCTTGATCGCTCCCAGCGCCCGCGCCGTGCTCATGCGCTCGTCCCAGTACTGCACCGGCAGCCCGCTCTTCTCGGTGATGAGGTCGCCCACGGCTCTGGCCTGCGCCGCCCGCTCGTCCTCTGCGCCTTCAGGTGTGAGCGGCAGCCCGACGATCACGCCCACCGGCTGTTGGGCGTCGAGGTGCTCCCGGAGCTGGCGCAGGGGAAAGCGCCGGCCCGCACGCCTGGTCAGCGTGGCCAGCGGCTGGGCCAGCGTCTGTGACGGGTCCGAAACGGCGAGACCGATCCGCTTCTCCCCCACGTCCACCGCCAGCAACCGCCCCTCCGTCGGCAGGTCCGCCGTCATCCCTCCTGCATGGTGGCGAAGAATTCGTCGTTCGTCTTCGTCCGCTTCATCCGCTCGAGCAGAAACTCGATGGCCTCGATGGTCGGCATCTCGGACAGGAAGTTCCGCAGCAGATAGATCTTGTTGAGCTCGTCCTTGTCGAGCAGCAGCTCTTCCTTGCGCGTCGAGCTGCGGTTCACCTCGATCGCCGGGTAGGTCCTGCGATCCGAGATCTTGCGGTCGAGCACGATCTCCATGTTGCCGGTGCCCTTGAACTCTTCGAAGATCACCTCGTCCATTCGGCTGCCGGTCTCGATGAGCGCCGTCGCAATGATCGTGAGCGACCCGCCGCTGTCGATGTTGCGCGCGGCTCCGAAGAAGCGCTTCGGCTTCTGCAGTGCGTTGGCGTCGACGCCACCCGAGAGGATCTTCCCTGAGTGGGGGATCACCACGTTGTGGGCCCGCGCGAGCCGCGTGATCGAGTCCAGCAGAATGATCACGTCCTTGCCGTGTTCCACCAGTCGCCGCGCCTTCTCGATCACCATGTCGGCGACCTGAACGTGTCTATCCGCCGGCTCGTCGAATGTGGACGCTATCACCTCGGCCCTCACGGTCTCCTCCATGTCCGTCACTTCCTCCGGACGCTCGTCGATGAGGAGCACGATCAGGGTGGCTTCGGGATGATTCTCCGTGATGGAGTTGGCGATCTTCTGGAGGATCATCGTCTTGCCGGCCTTGGGCGGTGAGACGATGAGACCGCGCTGGCCGAATCCCACGGGGGTGAGCCGATCCATCACGCGGGTAGACAGGTCCCCATCCTTGCTCTCGAGCTTGATCCTGCGATCGGGATAGCGCGGCTTCAGGTTGTCGAACCCGATGCGATGCTTGGCCTTCTCGGGGTCGTCGAAGTTGACCTTCTCGACCTTGAGCAGCGCGAGGTAGCGCTCTCCCTCCTTGGGCGGCCTCACCTGGCCCAGGATCGTGTCCCCCGTACGCAGATCGAAGCGCTTGATCTGGCTCGGACTCACGTAGATGTCGTCCGGGCCGTACAGGTAATTCCAATCCTGGCTGCGGAGGAAGCCGTAGCCCTCGGGGAGGATTTCCAGGACGCCTTCGCCCCGGAGAACGGTGTCAGAGTCGAGCAGCGACTGTTCGATGCGGAAGATGAGATCCTGCTTGCGGAGGCCAGAGTAGTTGGTGATGTTCAACTCCTCCGCCATCTCATGCAGCTCGGCGACTGACTTTTTCTTTAGATCGGCGATGTCCACTTGACTGGACCTTTCCATCGGTGAGGTGGGGGATTACTGCGGTTTAGTGCATTCATCGGCCCGGGCTCCGGGCGTATTGGTATCGCTGGGATGAGTTTGGGCGTTTTCTTGGGGATATCGACTGGACGTGTAGGTGTGTAATCATACGCTTGTCTCAAAACGCCGTCAAGAGGCCACTTGAGCTCGCTCACTCCGTTCTTCCTGTGGTGGCGCACCACGGTGGTGCGCGACCGGGAGATCGTGGATGCGGTGGTGGACCCGGCGCACGTCGGGCCCTCTGCCGGCCTCCAGGCGGCGCTGGACGACTGGCCCGGCACCTACTACTGGGCCGAGAGCGACGGCCCGGGCCGGCTCGTGCTCACTCGCGCCCTGGCGCCCCAGCCGGGGGAACGGTGGTGGCTTCACGCGGTCCTGTTCGGCGTCACGTTCCTGACCGTGTGGATGGGCGGTGCGCTGCTCTCCGGCTCGAGTCTCCCGTGGGCGTTTCCGTTCACCCGCGAGTTGACGCTCGTGCCGCAGCTGATGTTGGAGTTGGTTGCGGAGCTGTTCACGGTCCGAGCCGGACTCGACTTCGCGGTCGCGCTGATGGCCATCCTGCTGTGCCATGAGATGGGGCACTACTTCATGGCGAAGCGCTACGGAATCGACGCGTCGCCGCCCTACTTCCTGCCGTCACCCCCGATCTTGAACTTCATCGGCACGTTCGGCGCGTTCATACGGCTGCGTTCCCCGATCGTGGACCGCCAGCAGCTCATGGACGTGGGGGCGGCGGGGCCGTGGGCCGGCTTCGTCGTGGCCCTCATCGCGCTGCTGGTGGGACTCGCGCACTCCGAGGTCGTGGCCGATGTGGGGCCCTCGGCCCAACTCATCACGGTTGCGCACATGCACCTGTACCTGGGGGACTCGGCGGTCACCTATGCCCTGAGGCACCTGCTGATCGGGGAGGGCACGGTGCTGCTGCACCCGCTCGCGTTCGCGGGCTGGATTGGGATTTTCGTGACGATGCTCAACCTCCTGCCGCTCGGACAGCTCGACGGTGGGCACATCCTCTATGCACTGGTCGGGAAGCACCAGGCGAAGGTCGGACTGGCAGTCTGGATCGCCCTGATCGGACTGGGTTTTCTGCAGGGCCAGTGGTGGTGGTGGCTCTGGGCCTTCCTGATCCTCATTCTGGGGCGAGGGAGTCTGGCGCATCCGCAGGTGCTGGACAGCTACCGGCCCCTGACTGCGAACCGCCGGCCAATCGGGTGGCTCACGCTCGTCCTGCTGCTCGTGACGTTCAGTCCGGTGCCTGTCCACTACCATTTCTGAGATCACCCGACCCCCCGGCGCGCAGCTTCCCGCCGGCCGCTTCCCGGCGCTGAAACACGATGTGACTGCTCCCTCACTGTTGCCTAAGTGACGGAAGCCCTTATATTTGCGCAAACCAACAGGTGCCCTCAAGATGCCGGCAAACCCGGTCCGGTACGGCGCGGCCAACTCCCCTGAGCCCGTCGTTCACGAACTGCCACCCCTCAGGTATGATGGCGACGTCATCGCCATCAGGCTGGAGATCCGGCGTGCGGAGGACGGGACCTGGTTGGGTCGACTCATCTTCGGCCGTGCGGACGACGGTTCGGCGCCGGCCACAGCGGACATTCTCTGCGCCCAGAGTGAAGGTGATCTGTGGGAGTGTCTCCAGGATCTTCGTGAGCACCACCTCCGCGATCTTTACCGGTCGGTGAGCGAGTGACGGACCCGGCGGAAGAACGGTACCGCAAGCTGAAGCACGATCTGGCGAACCCGCTCTCCGCCATCCTCGCTGAAACACAGATGGCTCTGCTGGGCGCCGACAAGCTCGACGAGGAAACCGCGACCTCACTCAAGCAGATCGAAGCCCTCTGCCGCAAGATGCGCTCGATGCTGCAAGCGGACTGAGTCGCTGCGGCGGGCCCGCCGCGAACCACATACCAGCCACAAGTCCAATCGAGACACGGAGATCAACGGTCGCCGGCTCACGCTGATCCAAGACCGGCGTCGCTGGGTCATTTGGTACCACTGCAACCGCGTGGCCGCGCGACTCGCGAGACGCACCTTGACGGCGCCCGTTGCGCGCCGCACTTTCGGCACTCCCCACGGGTGGCTCTCCGTACCGGGCCGGAGAGCGCCATGGAGAGTCAATGCGCGAACGTTGCTGGCGTGCTGTGGTTCATCGGTTGTTCCCGCCGATCATGATCGGTTGCGTCCTCCTCACGGTGGGTTGCGGCGGCGGGCAGTACGCCGAGGTCACTCCCGAAGAGATCCCCCAACTCGAAGAGCAGCTGGCCCAGGATCCGGACAACGGTGATCTGATCCTGCGCTATGCGGCCGCGCTGTACGCCGCCGGGCAGTGTGACACGGCCCGGACCACAGCGGTGGCCGGCATGAGGCTCCAGCCCCGGAGCGCCGTCGGGCCGTTGGTGACCGGCCAGTGCCTCGAGCTCGACGGCGAGTACGATCAGGCGATAGCCGTCTACCGCGACTACCTGGCGCGCTACCCGGATCACGCGGGGGCGCCGGCGGTCGGGGCCCGCGAGATGCTGGCGGTGCGTCACCGCGCGACCGCGCGCGCGCGCAACGCTCTGGCACGTGAAGCCGCGCTCACCGAGCAGCCGGCCGATCCACAGACGCTGGCGGTACTTCCCATCGACATAGCCGGGGACTCCAGCTACCAGCCCCTCTCTCGCGGCCTCGCCGAGATGATGACGGCCGACCTCGCGCTGCTGGGGCGGTTCCGCATGGTGGAGCGCCTCGAGGTGAGCGCGCTCATCGATGAGATGCAGCTGGCCGACGCCGGGCAGGTCGACCGCGCGACGGCGGCTCGCATGGGACACCTGTTGCAGGCCGGACAGATGGTACAGGGCCTCGCCGCCATACCGCCCAAGGGCGACGTGCGGCTGGAGGCAACCGTGGTGCGGCTGGACGGGCAGGTGCTGGCGCCCCAGGTGGCTACTGGCAGCTTCCGCAGGTTGCTCCAGCTCGAGAAGGAGATCGTGGTGGGGATCGCCGACGAGCTGGGCTACACACTCTCGGAAGCCGAGCGTCGGGCGATCCTGGAGAACGGTACCCAGAACCTCGTCGCCTTCCTCGCCTACTCGGACGGGCTCCTGGCCGAGGATCTCGGAGACTACCCGGCCGCGGCCGGTTACTACGCGGCGGCGGTGCGGGCGGATCCGGGCTTCAGCGGAGCGCGCGACCGGCACGCGGCCAGCGCGGCCGCGCCGGCCGTGCAGCAGGCGTCGGCCGGAGAGGTGACGCAGGTGGCCGGCACCACGGTTACGTCGCCGGAGCTGGTGCCCTTGCCTCTGGCCGACGCGATGGCCTCCACCATGGGTGACATCGCCGCGACCCAGGCTGAACAGAACCAGGCCGGATCCGACACGCAGCAAACGGTGCAGCAGGCCACGACTACGACGGCGGCGCTGCCTCCGCCCACGATCACCCACATTGGGCGGTCCATCGGGACCATTCGCGTCATCATCCCGCTGCCATGAGACAAGCGCTTCTCATACTGGTGCTGGCATCTGCCACGGCGACCGTCTCCCAGGCGCAGAGCACGGGCATCCGGGCGTGGACGGCTGTGTTCGCCGAGACGTATCGGTTCGACGGCGGCTTCGTCGTGGATACGACGACCGGCTACAGCGTGGAGCGGGTGAGCGAGCTCACCGTGCCGCTCGGCGTGACCATCCCGCTCGGGGCCGCTGGCCGATTCGGCGAATTGACGGTATCGAGCGGGTACGCGTACCTGGACGTGCGCTCGACGAACCCGGCGGACCCCGACCAGAGCATCTCGACCCTGCTGGACACGGAATTGCGGCTCGCGTGGAATGCAATTCCCGGCCGTCTGATCGTCTTCGCCAACGGGGCGATCCCGACCGGTACCCAGACGGTAGCGACCCAGGAACTGGCAGCCCTGGCCCTGATCGCCCGTGATGTCGTCGGGTTCGCGGCCTCGCGCCTCGGCACCGGGGGGGGGGGGGGTGGTGGCTTCGCCGGCGCGTT
>JAUVTI010000098.1 GCA_030601605.1 Gemmatimonadales bacterium | reverse complement strand
GGAATCCTGCTCCATCAGCCCGCTCGCGATCGCTTCGGATGCCTCCCCCATCACCCGGACGGCCGACCGCAGATCCTCGGCCAGGGCGCCCAGCTCCTCGACCTGGTCCGCGACGCGACGCACGGTGTCGAGCAGCGGCTTTCTCAAGTTCGCGATGTGCACCACGGTGGCGATGCGCCGCGCACAGGTCTCGATGAGCCCGAGCTGGCCCTTGCGATATACGTGCCGCTTGTGGTGGTCCACCTCCAGGATGCCCAATAGCTCGTCGGCGAACAGCAGCGGCTCGATGACGACGCTCTGCACCGTGGCCGGGAGCCCGAGGGTGCGCGGATCACGCTGTGCGTCGTGAATGACGACGCCGCGCCGTGCGCTGCACACCTCCTGTCTGAGATCGTCCAGGTCACCCGGAATCTCGTCACTCGCCCCGGGGCCCAGGCTCCCCCGATAGGCCAGATGCAGCCCCTCGTCGTCCTTGCTGTAGATCCGAAAACTGCGCCAATCGAGGATGCGGTGCGCCAGCGCCTCGATCTCCACCAGCGCCTCCTCGAGCCGCACGTTGCTGGTGACTACCAGCTCCATTCCCTGGATCTTGGTGAGCTCCTCGGCCTGGATCGCCTCTTCGAGAATCTGCTTGAACAGCACCGACGCCATGATGAGAGGGAGGACCACCAGCGGCCACGCAAGCGGCGGGAGCTGTGTCACCGCGAACACGACCGCGGCCGCGGCACCGGTGGTGAGACCATATACCACGAGCTCGTAGCGCAGGATGAACATGCGCTCTTCGACGTTGAGCTTGCCGCGTACGAGCAGAGTGAAGTAGGACAGGATGCGCGTAAATCCGAAGTAGACGAGGGCCAGCACGGCGATCGCCGGCACGCCCTCGTACGAGAACGGGCTGGCCGCACCCGCGATGGAGAATGTCACCGCATAGAAGCCGAACGCGGCAACCATCGAGACCACTTCGCGAGACGCGTTGATCCACGCCGCATCGGGACGCTTGCGCAGGATGGCCGTATCCGAGACGAACACGCCCAGCGCGAGCGCGAGCGCAGTGTGGCTCGGCCCCACCAGCAGCGGTCCCGCCAGCGCGACGATCCCCACCTGGGAGAGGTATGCGTACTTCCCGAGACGGAGGTGCGTGAGCCGCAGCACGCCGACCGCGACCACCAACCCCGCCAGCACCCGCCACTGCGCCAGCGGGATCGGCTGCCACAGCAGCACACCCACCAGCAAAGCGCCTCCCGCCACCGCCATCCAGCGAGGGAACGCGCCGATCAGCTGTCCCTCAGTCGGCCTCATCTCGCACTGCCTGTGCCACCGCGGCGCCGACCTTCAGGGCGCCGCGCAGCTCGTTCATGAGATCACGCGCCGCGTCCACACCATCGTCGAGCCTGCGCACCAACGCGCTTCCGACGACCACCCCGTCGGCGTAGCGCGCGGCCGTCGCCGCCTGTTCGCCGCTGGCAATCCCGAAGCCCACTGCCACCGGGAGGCGGGTAGCCCGGCGCACACGCCCGACCGCCGACTCCACTCCGCCGTCGAGGGAGGTCACTGCTCCCGTCACACCGAGTCTCGAAATCACGTACACGAACCCTTCCGCGGCCTCGAGGACTCGAGGCAGGCGCTCGTCCGTGGTGGTCGGAGCCACCAGCGGGATCAACGCAAGGTCGCTTTCCCGCACCTGGCGTTCCAGCTCCGCGTCCTCGCCGCGCGGAAGGTCCGTGATCAATAGTCCCGCAACGCCGGCGGCAGCTGCCTCCTCGAGGAAGCGCGGGAGGCCGTAGGCGAGTACTGGATTGAGGTACCCGAACGCGATGACCGGAATCTCGAGGGCCGCCTCGCGTACCAGCTCCAGCACGCCCTTCACGCTCATCCCCTGCTGCAGAGCCACGTGCGACGAGCGCTGGATCACCGGCCCGTCCGCGAGGGGATCGGTGAACGGGATCCCCACCTCGACGAAGTCAGCTCCGCAATCGGCCACCATTCGCAGCGCCGACAGACTGGCGTCGCGCGTCGGATATCCGGCTGTGAGGTAGGGGATCAGAGCGGTGCGGCGGCGCTCGCTGAGCTGTTGCCAGCGGACCCGAATCGCAGCGTCAGACAAAGTAGTCGGATGGAACGATGCTGTACTTGTCCGGATCTACGACCTTGATGACCGTACGCCTGAACTCCCCGTCCGGGCCCGTCTCCGCCATGTCCGCCAGGTAGCCATCCTCGAGCCTGACTCCCTGGGCGGTGAGCACCACCCGCACTATCGGACGGTGCAGCTGGGTCGCATCCGGATTGGCGGAGTGCACCACTCCCACCTCGTACGTGTCCAGGACGACGCACGTGCCCACGGGATACACCCCGGTGAGGTTGATGAGGGCCTTTACGAGCACCGGGTCCTGGCCGCGCCGCGGGTTCTCCCACATCTCGCGCAGCACCTGGTCGGGCTGCAGCGGCGTCGTCTGGTAGGTCCGCCTCGTGGTGGCCGCGTCGAAGGCGTCGGCCACCGCCACGATCTTGGAATACACCGACAGCTCTCGCGGGCGAACCGTCTTCGGGTAACCGGTGAGGTCGATCTTCATGTGGTGCTCGTAGGCCGTGATGATGGCGCGATACGGAATCTCGCCGTAGCCCCTGAGGCCGAACAGCGTCAGCACACCGAGCCACGGGTGCGCCTGCATGATGCGCCACTCGTCGTCGGAGAGCGGCCCCTCCTTGTTGAGCACCTCGATCGGCACACGGCTCTTCCCGACGTCGTGGAACAGCGCCGCCAGGCCAAGGTCGTAGAGCTGCAGCTTCGAGAGGCCCAGGCGCTTGCCGATCGAAACGCTGAAGATCGTTACGTTCACCGAATGGGTGAACGTGTACTCATCGTAGTGCCGCATGGTCGTGAGCCCCATGAGCGACACCTCGTTCTTCAGCACCTGATCGACTATGCTCTGCACCGCACGCTTCACCTTCTTCACGGAGGCGCTGCGCCCCATGCGCACCGAGTTGATCACCTCCTTGGTGACGGCCACCGTGCGCTCATAGGTGCGCTTTGCAATCTCCTTCGCCTTCTCGTCGTCCTCCAGGTCGTCGTCTGACTCGATCGGCGGCGCGACCATTATATGGGTCACCCCGCCCTGGAGCATCTTCTGCTGCAGCTCGTAGAGCTTGTTCGGAACCGCTTCACGCGCGGCGAACGCGAGCAGCAGCGAGAGCATCACCTGCCACTCCTTCCGCTCGACCGCAGGCTCCACCTGCAGCGTTCCCACGCCCCCCTGCCGCAGAATGGTCAGCACGTGCGAGAACGACGCGAAGTTGTCGAGGTCGAGGCGCAGCCGCGTCGCGTTGACGAACAGGAACTCGGCGGCCACCCTCACCTCGAGCTCCTGCTCCGTCTCGAGGATGACCTTCGAGCGTTCGATGAGGTCGTCCAGCGAGCGCTGGACCTGCTTGTTCTCGATGGGATACAGCTTGAAGCTGCGCAATGTGGCGTAGAGGGCGATCAGGAAGTCCCGCCCCGCCTGGCGGAGCAATCCCTCCGTGGCCGCCATCGTGTCGACCAGCGACGCACGCGGTGTGCGCCCGGGGCCGCCCGGATCGGTCATCTCAGCGGATCTCCCGCAGCGCTTTGGTCACCGCGTTGCGCACCAGCGGATCCTTGTCGCTCGCTGCCTCGTTCAGGATCTTCTTCGCCTGCGGAGTACCGATCTTCCCGAGCGCCATCGCCACGCACGCCCTGATCTGCGGGTCCTGCTTGCGCTTCATGAACCCCTTCGTCCGCAGCATCGGCTCCAATGTGGCCAGCCCCGATTCCCCGGCCAGCACGCCAAAGGCCTCGAAGAAGACAGTCTTCTCGGTCAGGTCTGCTTCCTTCAGCGTCTTGCCCGTGATCGCGGCCTGGATGGCCGAGAACGCACCGCGGTGGCTCTGATTTGCCATGGCCCGGACCGAAGCGACGCGAACGTCCCTGTCGGGATCGTCGATCGCCCGCTCCAGCTGCTGCATCGCTCCGGCCGTCCCGATGACGGCCAGGGCATCCACTGCCGCGCGCTTCACCTGCGGACTTCCCTTCCCGATCAGCAGGCCCAGCGCCGGCACCGCGGGCGGCAGCTTGGCCAGGCCCACCAGCCGCATGGCCTCCAGCAGGATCACGTCGTCCGGCGTCTTGAGCGCGTTCACCATCACCTGCGGATGGGCCTGTGCCAGCCGCTGCGCCGCTGTGTCGAGGAGCGCGCGCACCCGCTCGTTGGTGAGCTTGGGGAGCCACCCCAGGATCCCCTCGAGCGCCTCGGGCTTGAGCTCGCGGAACAGATCCGAGAGCTCTTCCTCCGAGGGATGGACCAGCGACTCATCCAGGGATTGCAACAGCTGTCCCAGCGTATCCGGCTCAGACAGCCGGGACGGCACGTTCTCCAGTGTCTCACGGTGCTCGGGCAGCATCTCCCGGGCCCGCTTCAGCAGCACGTGGATCTCGCTCAGGATGTACGCCACGGAACCGAAGTCGCCGCTGGCCAACAGGTATGGTATGAAATTCTCGAGTATCGAGATCAGCTCGGCGCGCACCGTGCTGTAGGTCTGCAGCTCGAGCAGATCGAACAACATGGCCAACACGTTGACCCGTAGGTCCTGCTTGTACTCCCGCGCTATCTCGCCCTTGAGGTACTCGATCTCCTTCTCATCCAGGAAGTAGAGCGTGGAGTCGAACTCCTCGATCCTGACGAGGCCCTGGGGCTGGTCCTCCTGCTCCTCAGCGGCACCCTCCTTGGCCGGTTTCGCATCCTCGGCGACCTGCCGCTGTATGGCGTCTGCCGAAGGCGCGGCCACCGAGCCGAGACCCGACACCCCCTCGTCCTTCTCGATCACGGGGGTGTCGCCCAGCGCCAACTCGACCGCGTGATACCTGATGAACTGGAAATCCTCGTCCCACAGCAGGGTCAGCAGGTCGTCGGACGCGTCGGCCGGAAGCGTACGGGTCTTGTGGATCGTATTCAGAAACCGGACGATCTCGTCTTTCTCCACGCCCGGCACGAGGGTAATGGTGCGCACGCCGTCCTTGTACAGCACCCAGCCAATGCTGTCTCCCTTGTCCGGTTGGGAGAGCACGGTTTGACCCTCCCACGTGAGATCGGTGTCCTGCACTCCGAGATCGAGCTCGACGAACTCCTCCCACACGAGCCCGAACCCCCGCTTCAGGTTCCCGACGGCGCGCTGGTATACGGGGTTGTTGGGCAGGTACAACTGGACGGCACGCAGCGCCTTCACCAGGAACTGCATCAACTGCACGACGCTGGTGGCGTCCTGCTTGGTGTCCTGTTCCGGCTGCGCGGTGGGCTCGGTCACGCGCTCTGCCCCGCTTGTTCGGCTACGTGGGCGACGTCCTTGTCTCCGCGCCCGCTCAGGGTAAACAGCACCACGTCCGATGCTGACCATCGGTCGGCTGAGTCTAGTACCCAAGCCAGAGCGTGCGCGCTCTCCAACGCCGGGAGGATGCCTTCCGTGCGCCCGAGAGCATAGAACGCCTCGATCGCTTCTCGGTCAGTCACCGTGTAATACTGCACTCTTCCGGAATCGCGCAAGTAGGCATGTTCAGGCCCCACACCGGGATAGTCGAGCCCGGCGGCAATAGAATGGGCCGGCAGAACCTGGCCGTCCGTGTCCTGGAGCACATAGCTGAGGCTGCCGTGCAGCACCCCGGGCGTGCCCGCGCTCAGCGACGCCGCGTGGCGTCCGCTCTCCACCCCGTCGCCCCCGGCTTCCACACCCACGAGCCGGACATCCGAGTCGTCCAGGAACGCGTGGAACATGCCTATCGCGTTCGACCCCCCACCGACGCATGCCACCACCCACTCGGGGAGCTTGCCGACGCGATCCAGCACCTGGGCGCGCGCCTCGCGTCCGATGACGCTCTGGAAGTCCCGCACCATACGGGGAAACGGATCGGGGCCCACCACGGAGCCGATCACGTAGTGCGTCGTGGTGACGGTGGCGACCCAGTCGCGCAGCGCCTCGTTGGTGGCATCCTTGAGTGTGCGCGTGCCCGAGCCCACCGGCACGACCGTCGCGCCGAGCAGCTCCATCCGGAACACATTGAGGTGCTGGCGCGCCATGTCCTCCTCCCCCATGTACACGACGCATTCCAACCCGAAGTGCGCGCAGGCCGTGGCGGTGGCCACTCCATGCTGACCGGCGCCGGTCTCCGCTATGATCCGCTGCTTGCCCATGCGGCGCGCCAGCAGGATCTGTCCCAGCGTGTTGTTGATCTTGTGGGCGCCGGTGTGGGTGAGATCCTCCCGCTTGAGCAGCACCCGGCAACCGACGCGCTCCGAGAGCCGGGGCGCCTCGGAGAGCGGCGTGGGCCGCCCGGCGTACGTGGTCAGAAGGTGCTCCAGCTCCGCCTGGAACGCCCGGTCCGCCGCCGCCTCCTCGTACACGCGCACCAGCTCGTCCAGCGCCGCCACCAGCGTCTCCGGCACGTAGCGGCCCCCGTACGGCCCGAAGCGCCCCTGCTCAGCCATCGCGTCCCCTGCGCTCGACGCCGGTCAGATCGGACACCGCCCTCCCGGGATCCGGGGCGCCAGCCAGAGCCGTGCCCACGAGCACCGCGTCGGCACCCCACTCGGCCACTCGGACCACGTCCTCCCGACAGCCCAGGCCACTCTCGGCCACTGCCACTATACCCGAAGGAACCTCACGCAACGTCGCCTCAATTGCAGCCAGATCCACCCTGAACGTGTCCAGGTCCCGACTGTTCACCCCCACCGACTCCGGATCCAGTGCCAGGGCCCGCTCCAGCTCTCCCGCCCCGTGAACCTCCACGAGTCGGCCCAGGCCCAGCTCCAGGGCGGTCTCCGAAAGCTCCTCCAACTCGGCGTCCTCCAACGCCCGCACTATGAGCAGAACCGCGCTGGCGCCCGCCGCCTTCGCCTCGTAGAGCTGGATCGGAGCGACGATGAAGTCCTTGCGCAGCACCGGTAGGGCGACCGCTCCCCGGACCTCCTCCAAATCCCCCAGCGAGCCGCCGAAGTGAACCTCGTCTGTGAGCACCGAAACGGCGCGCGCCCCTCCCCTCTCGTATTCGGCGGCGAGCCGCGCAGGCTCGAGGTCCGGAGCGATCGCCCCCGCCGAGGGGGAGCGCCGCTTCACCTCCGCGATCACCGCCACATCGAGCCCCGCCAGCACCGCGCCCCAGTCGGGCGCCGGCGGCGCCGCGCGCGCAGCCGCCTCGAGCTCCCCGGCACGCGGCTCCATGCCCCGCACCCGCTCCCTCGTATCGTCCAGGATTCGCTTCAGGGTCGCTGTCACCGGATGGATTTGCGGTTCGGGGTGTGTTCGGGTATATTCATTTCGGCCTTCTTTCG
>JAUVTI010000184.1 GCA_030601605.1 Gemmatimonadales bacterium | reverse complement strand
CGTCCAGCGCTCGGCGCGAGGGCAGCCCGGTCAACCCGTCGCGGAACGCCATGGAGTACGAGGTCTCTATGACGGCGACCACGAGGATGAGGCCGGCCGTGGCGAAGTAGATCGTCCTCGTATCGCCCGTCGTGTTCAGTGCAATGAACGCCGCGAGCAGCGCCCACAGGAAGCCGCGTCCGGCTGCCGTAGGATCGAGTGCCTGGCGCACCACGAGGAGCGTGACGACGCCGCCGAACGTCACCAGGCCTATGGAGCCGATGGGCGTCCAGGAAAAGAGCCACGCCGGGAGTCCGTCCTGGGCCTCGAGCACGGCCGTCACCGAGTCCATGCGAACGAACACGAATACGAGTATGGCCTGGGCAAGGATGGCGCCCGCCCGAATCGCGCTGCTCGGAGTGGGGCGGCTGCGCTCCTTGAGCCGGGCGCACGTCACGAGGTTCCGCGGACGCAGGAATGCCAGGACCTGGAAGACGTCGTCGGCCCGGTCACCGGAGGCGGTGAAGGCGAGGGTGCGCTCGACGAGCACCAGCACGACGAGGCTGAACAGTATCTGGCTCTGGCCGAAGCGCCACGCCAGGAGCAGTCCGATGGCGATTATCGCGTACGGATAGTAGCGGGCGAGAGCGCTGAGCGGCTCCCGAACGGAGTCGAACTGGAGCAGCACGATGACGGCCAGGAGGATCAGTCCCTCCGGGACGACCACGGATGCCAGCTTCCTCAGCGTGCTGTCCATGCGGTCGTTCACTGCGCCTCCCCCCCTGCCGCCTTGCCCGTCTCGTGGATGCAAGTGCCGGCCGTGATTGCGTCCACCGAGGAATGCCGGGCGGCGGTATCTTTCGGAACATTCTGGAGTTCGGCAACGGTCCCCAGAAGAATGGACTTCCCTTCCACCCGGCGTTCATCGTGAATCGAATGGGTCGCAACAACTTACGTAAGGGGCGACCCGCATCCAACGCGCCCACAGAAGTGCGTCCATGTCCGGCTCGCTGCCGTGACGCGCGGCACGGAAGACTCCCGTGGTGACACGGGTCTACGACGCGGTAGTCGTTGGGGCCGGTCCCGCGGGCAGCGCAACGGCCGCGCTCCTGGCCGAGCGCGGCTTCAGCGTAGCCTTGCTGGAGAGGTCGGCCTTCCCCCGTCCAAAACCCTGCGCCGAGTACCTGAGCCCCGAGGCGTCGCGCGTGCTGGGCCGGCTGGGACTGGACGAGGTCCTTGCCGCGGAGCGCCCCGCCCACCTCACGGGCATGCGGGTGGTGAGTCCCGACGGCACGGCGTTCACGGGCCGGTTCGCCGGCGGGCACGGCCTTCGGGGCTATCGCGACCACGGCATCGCCATGCCGCGGGAGGTGCTGGATGCCCATGTGGCCGCGGCGGCTACGGCGCGCGGGGCAGAGCTGATGGAGCGCACCGTGGTGGAGGGCTTCGAGGGCACCGTGAACGGCGTCCGCCGGCTGGCCGTCCGGTCGAGGGGGCGCCGCGGCACGCTCGAAGGGCGCCTGGTGATCGGCGCCGATGGGCTCCAGTCGCGCATCGCCCGGCTGCTCGGTGTGGCCCGCCGCGGCCGGCGTCGCAGGGTGGCGCTGGTGACGCACTTCTCCGGCGTTGTGGGCATGGGCGACGTGGGCGAGATGCATGTCGGCCGACTGGGGTACGTGGGGCTGGCGTCGGTGGGTCGCGGGCTCACGAACGTGGCTCTGGTGGCGGACCTGGCGCGCACCTCACGGCGCGGGTCGCTCGAGGCGTGGTTCGACTCGCTGCTCCAGGAGTTTCCGGCGGTGGCGGAGCGGGTGACCGCCGGTGAGCGTGTGACGCCGGTGCGAGCGGCGGGACCCTTTGCCCGCTGGACGACGCGCGCCACGGCCGATCGGGTGATGCTGGTGGGCGACGCAGCCGACTTCTGCGACCCGTTCACTGGAGAGGGGATCTACGCGGCGCTGCGTGGAGCCGAGCTGGTTGTGGCGAACGCGGCGACGGCACTGGAGAGCGACAGGCTGGGCGCGTCCGACCTGGCGCCCTACGACGCGGCGCGGCGCCGGGAGTTCAGGGGCAAGTGGGCCGTGGAGCGAATCGTGAGCTGGACCGTCGCCCACCCCGCGGCGCTCAACCGCGTCGCGGCCAGGTTGGCGCGCAAGCCGGCGCTGGCCGACCTCCTGATCGGCGTGACGGGCGACTTCGTGCCCCCCTCCCGGGTGCTGAGACCCTCGTACGTGTGGCAGCTCGTGGCATGACGCGGCAAGTCCTCTCCCCCATCGGGTCCGAGGCACTCGACTCTCCGGCACTCGACCCCCAGGTGACTCGGGCGACCCTGGCCGATATCGCGCGATCCAACCTCCTGTTCGGTGGGCGCAGCGCCGTCGTGTACGGTGTGAGCCGTGTGACCGAGGGGAACCGACCGGATCGCGCTCTCACTCTGCTCGACGTCGGAGCCGGATTGGGCGATGTGGCCCATTACCTGGAGCGAGGCTGGCGCGGCCGGCGGAACGGACTCAGGGCGGTGGCGCTCGACTGGCACCCGGAGGCGGTCCGGCTGTGCGGCGAGCGTGACTTGCTGGCGGTGCAGGGCGACGCTATGCGGCTCCCCCTGGCCGACCGGAGCGTGGACGTGGCAGTCGCGAGTCAGTTGCTGCACCACTTCAATCGCCCGGCGGCCATCGAGGTCGTGCGCGAGCTCGACCGCGTGGCCCGGATGGGAGTCGTGATAGCCGACATCCGGCGCTCACGCCTTGCGGCCTGGGGCATCTGGATCGCAGCGCACGCCCTGCGGTATCACCGCGTCACCCGGCATGATGGGGTTCTCTCGGTGCGCCGCGGCTACAAGCGTCATGAGCTGAGCGAGCTGCTCAGCGATGCCGGAGTCGATGCCCGCGTCTCACGCCGTCCCGGATTCCGTCTCGTCGCTACCTGGAGGGTAAACGGTGCGCACGGTTGACCGACTCACGATCGCAGCGCCCATGGAACGGGCGTTCGCGGCGGCCGCCGACGTGGAGCGGTGGCCCGAGTTCCTGAAGCACTATCGCTGGGTGCGCATGCTCGAGCGATCGGACAGCGGTGGGGTAGTGGAGATGGCAGCCTGGCGGCCATTCGGTTTGTTCAAGTACCCCACCTGGTGGGTGTCGGAGATGGAGGTGAACCCCGGTCAGAACGTGGTGCGGTATCGCCACATCCGGGGCATCACTTCCGGGATGGATGTGGAGTGGCGCCTCGAGCCGCGGGGCGCCCTTGTGGACGTGACGATCGTACACGAGTGGGACGGGCCCCGCTGGCCGCTGATCGGCAAGCTCGCGGCCAACTGGGTCATCGGCCCCGTGTTCATTCAGGGCATTGCATCCCGCACGCTCGCGGGGGTCAAGCGAAAGGCAGAGTCGGCATGACGGAGGTCGTGGTAACCGGCATCGGATGCGTCACCCCCATCGGTACCGGGGTCGAGGGGCTCTGGTCGGGGCTCAGGCAGAAGCGCTCCGCGGTACGCACCATCACGCAGTTCGATCCGGCGCCGTTCAAGAGCAGGATCGCGGGCGAGATAGACGCCTTCCGGCCCCCGGATCACCTGCCCGCCAAGTCAGCCAAGCGACTGGACCGGTTCTCGGGGATCGGCGTGGTCTCGTCACTGCTGGCGCTCGAAGATGCCGGGCTCGCGCTGGAGCGCGAGGACGGGGACCGCTTCGGCGTGATGATGGGCTCGGCGCTGGGCGGCGTGGCGCACGCCGAGCGGCAGGTCGGCGTCTATCTGCGCGAGGGACTGAGGGGTGTGGACGTGGCGCTCGCGACCTCGGTCTTCGGTGGAGCGGTGTCGTGCAACATAGCCATTCACTTCGGGCTCACCGGCCCCAACTGCACCAACTCGATGTCGTGCGCTTCGGGCACGGTAGCGGTCGGAGAGGCATTCCACGCGATTCGCGATGGGCGCGCCGACACGATGCTCGCAGGTGGGGCGGAGGCGCCGCTCTCACCCCTCAGCTTCGGGGCGTTCACCATCATCCGCGCCATGTCCACTCGCAACGACGATCCAGCGCGCGCATCACGGCCGTTCGACCGGGACCGCGACGGGTTCGTGATGGGGGAGGCGGCCGCTGTGCTCGTGCTCGAGCGCAAGGACCGGGCGCTGGCGCGCGGCGCGCGCATCTACGCC
>JAUVTI010000040.1 GCA_030601605.1 Gemmatimonadales bacterium | reverse complement strand
CTTGATGTCCCGGTGCACGAACCCGGCATCGTGGGCGAAGGCCAGGCCGGCCGCCACGTCGGAGGCGATCCGGATCAGGTCCTTCTCCGGGAGAGTGCCCTCCCGCTCCAGCCGGGCGGCCAGGGAATCGGGGTAGAGATCCATGGCGAAGAAGGTGAACCCGTCCGCCTGCGCCACCTCGCGGATCCGGATGACGTTGGGATGGCCGAGCTCGGAGGCCACCTTGGACTCGTTGCGGAAACGGTGCTCGAACTGGTCGTCGCCGGCGTAGCGGGGCTTCAGGACCTTCAGGGCGACCGGGCTGCCGTCCTCCGAGTCCCGGCCGGCGAAGACCCACGCGAACCCCCCCTGGCCGATGAGCTCGCCCAGGGTGTAGCGGCCCATGCGGCGGCCAACAAGGTCTTTCGGATCGTCTGTCACGGGTGGACTTTACAGTCCTCTGAGGGCCAGCTAAATTGTTATGCTATTGTAAAATACGGGCATGACGAGAAACGTCTGGCCCGCGCTTTGGAGGATACACTTTTCATGAGCTTTGACAAGCAAGCCGTAGTCCAGAAGCACGCCATGCATCCCAACGACACGGGGTCGACCCGTGTCCAGATCGCGATCCTCACCGAGCGGATCAACACGCTCACTGGGCACTTCCGCACCCACAACAAGGATCACCACGGGCGGCAGGGGCTGATGATGATGGTGAGCAAGCGGCGTCGCCTGCTGGACTACCTCAAGCGCACCGATCTGGAAGGCTACCGTCGGCTCATCGAAGAGCTCGGCCTCCGCCACTAGACGACGGCGCGGGTATGGGGCGTCCGGGACGAGCACCTCGGGCGTCCAGCCGTAATGGCTGGTGCTCAGCAAGGAACAGTAAAGTGCAGCATGTGGAACAGCTGGTCGGCGGTCGGAAGTTCCGACTCGAGACCGGGCGATTGGCGAAGTTGGCGGCGGCGAGTGCCGTCGTGCAGTATGGCGAGACGATGGTGCTGGCGGCGATAACCGTCTCCGATTCCGAGTCCTCCCTTCCTTTCTTCCCCCTCACCGTCGAATACCGCGAGAAGAGCTACGCAGCCGGCAAGATTCCGGGCGGCTTCTTCAAGCGTGAAGGTCGGCCGGGAGAGGAGGAGATCCTGGCGGCGCGGCTCATCGACCGCTCGCTGCGGCCGCTCTTTCCGAAGGGATTCAAGAACGAAATCCAGGTCTTCGTGTACGTCCTCTCGGCGGACCAGGAGAACGACGCGGACATCCTGGGCATCACGGCGGCCTCACTGGCGCTCTCGATCTCCAAAGTGCCGTGGGATGGCCCCATCGCCGGCATCCGGGTGGGACGCGTGGAAGGCGAATGGGTGCTGAACCCGACCTTCGAGCAGCTCGAGCTGAGTGACCTCGACCTCGTTGCCTCGGGGCACTCCGACTCCATCGTGATGGTGGAGGGCGGGGCGCTCGAGGTCAGCGAGGATACGATCACGGACGCCCTCGTGTTTGCGCAGCAGGGGATCGCCGACATCGTGGCCATGCAGAGTGAAATCGTGGCCCAGGTCGGGAATCCGAAGATGGAGTGGACCAAATGGGAGCCGCTCCCGGAAATCGTGGAGCGCGTTCAGGGGCTGGCGAAGGGACGGGTCGAGGAGGCGCTCAACCTCGCGGAGAAGACCGAGCGGATTCAGGCTCTGGCGTCGCTGCGCTCCGACGTGGCCGACGAGCTGGCTGAGGAGTTCCCGGACAACCGGTCCGACATCAAGCGCGCGGTGAACGACGTCGAGTCGGCCACGATGCGCGAGCAGGTGCTGGAGCGCGGCGAGCGGGTGGACGGCCGTGACCTGAGCACGGTGCGTCCCGTCTCCTGTGAGGTGGGGCTACTGCCCCGCGCCCACGGGTCGGCCTTGTTCACCCGGGGCCAGACGCAGGCGCTGGTGAGCACCACGCTCGGAACGGTCCGGGACGAGCAGCGCATCGACAACATCGACGTCGCGCAGGAGACGACCAAGAGCTTCATGCTGCACTACAACTTCCCGTCGTTCTCGGTGGGTGAGGTGCGGCCGGTGCGCGGCGTGTCACGGCGCGAGATCGGGCATGGGCACCTGGCCGAGCGGGCGTTGCAGGCGCTGCTTCCGCCGTACGACGAGTTTCCCTACACGATTCGCGTGGTGTCGGACATCCTGGAGTCGAACGGCTCCTCCTCGATGGCGACGGTGTGCGGCGGCTCCCTGGCGATGATGGATGCGGGCGTGCCGCTCAAGGCACCCTGCGCCGGTGTGGCGATGGGCCTCATCAAGGAGGGCGAGAAGGTCGCCGTGCTGACCGACATCCTGGGCGCCGAGGACCACCTCGGCGACATGGACTTCAAGATCGCTGGGACGCGTGACGGTATCACCGCGATCCAGATGGACATCAAGATCGGTGGACTCTCTCACGAGATCGTGCGGGACGCCCTGGGCAAGGCGCGCGACGCCAGACTGCACATCCTGGACGTCATGGCGCAGACCCTCGACAGTGAGCGCAGCGAGCTGTCCAAGTACGCGCCGCGCATAATCACGATCCAGATCGACCCCGAGAAGATCGGCGACATCATCGGGCCGAAGGGGAAGATCATCCGCGGAATCCAGGACGAGACCGGTGCCGAATTGAACGTCGATGATTCGGGGCTCATTACGATCTCGGCAGTCGACGGCGACGCAGGCGAGCGCGCGCGTCAGATCATCGAAGGGATAGTCAAGGACCCGGAGGTTGGTCAGGTCTACGAAGGGACCGTCAAGTCGACCACCGCCTTCGGCGCGTTCGTGGAGATCCTGCCCGGCAAGGAGGGGCTCCTGCACATCTCGGAACTGCAGCACAAGCGCACCGAGAAGACGGAGGACGTGGTGAGGAAGGGTGACACGGTGCGCGTCAAGCTTCTCGAGATCGACGACCGGGGCAAGATGCGCCTTTCGCGAAAGGCGCTGATGGAGAAGACCGAAACCGCCAAGACCTGAAGTTGCGATGCAGACGGTCAAGCTCGATGAGCGATTGTATCGCACCAGCGGCGACAATGGCGTAACGGTCGTTTCGGAAGTCCTGCCCGGCGTGCGCTCCGTGGCCGTCGGGATCTGGGTGCGCGCGGCCTCGGTTCACGAGGAGCGCGCCCAGATGGGGCTCTCCCACCTGCTGGAGCACATGGTGTTCAAGGGCACCGAGCGGCGCAGCGCGCGCGACATAGCGCTGGAGCTGGAGGTCCGCGGCGGCGCCCTGGATGCGTTCACCTCCCGCGAGTACACCTCCTATCAGGCGCGCGTGCTCGACGAGGACCTGCCTCGGGCCCTCGACGTGCTGACCGATCTGGTGCGCAACCCGGTGCTGCGGTCCGCCGACCTCGAGCTGGAGCGCAAGGTAGTGCTCGAGGAGATCAGCACCGTCGAGGACACGCCCGACGACCTGGTGTTCGAGTTGCACTCGCAGACGCTGTGGCCGGAACACCCGTACGGATACTCGATCCTGGGGACCCGGGACACGGTGACCAGCCTGAACGCGGAGGACCTCAAGGGCCTGCACGGGCGGGCCTACCACCCGCGCCAGATCGTGATCACTGCCACCGGCAGCCTCAACCACGACCTCCTGCTCAAGCTCGTGGCCAAGTGCGGCTGGTTCAACTACCAGTCGGGGCCGGAGCCGCTCGCGGTGGAGTCGGTGCCGCCGGCCGCGCGCAGCACGCGCCACGTACAGCGCGACACGGTGCAGACTCACGTAGTGCTGGGTACCGACACCTTCCCGCACCGGGACGAGCGGCGCGAGCCGCTGCTGTTGCTCAACACGGTGCTGGGTGGGGGCATGTCGTCACGCCTGTTCCAGCGTGTGCGCGAGGAGCTGGGGTTGGCCTACTCCGTGATGACTTACCAGTCCTTCTATCAGCAGACCGGAGTGACGGGTGTCTACGTTGGGACTCATCCCTCCACCGCGGAGCAGGCGGTGGACGTCATTCTGGCGGAGTTGAAGGACCTGGCGGCCGAGGGGCTGTCGGGGAGCGCGTTGGCGGAGGCGAAGCAGCAGCTCAAGGGGCAGGTTACCTTGTCGCTGGAGAGCCCCACCGCGCGCATGTACAGGCTGGCCACGTTCGAGCTGTACGGCGAGCCGTATCGCACGATCGACCAGGTGCTGGCCCAAATCGATGCCATCCGCGCCGAGGACGTGGGAGGGGTGGCTGAGGAGTTCTTCGCCCCGGCGCGGCAAACCGTTGTCTGGCTGGGGCCGAACTGACCCGGCCAATGGACCGAAGAGGCTTGCGATGATCATAGGTGTGCCGAAGGAGATCAAGACCGCTGAGAACCGGATCGCGTTGGTGCCTGCTGGCGCCGAGGCTCTGGTTGCGCAGGGTCACACCGTGTTGATCGAGGGTGGAGCTGGTGTGGGGAGTGGGTTCGCAGACGACCTCTACGAGTCGATCGGAGCGACCATCGTTCCCGACGTCAACGATGTGTGGGCCAAGGCTGAAATGATCGTGAAGGTGAAGGAGCCGATCGAGCCGGAGTGGCCGCGCATGCGCTCGGGGCAGGCGGTGTTCACGTACTACCACTTTGCCGCCGACGAGGAGCTGACGCGCGCCGTGATGGATACCGGAGCGATCGCGATCGCCTACGAGACCGTTCAGCTGGAGTCGGGCGAGCTGCCGCTGCTGACCCCCATGAGCGAAGTTGCGGGTCGCATGGCGGTCCAGGAGGGCGCCAAGTACCTGGAGCGCTACTACGGCGGTAGCGGTATCCTGTTGGGCGGCGTGCCCGGCGTGCTGCCGGCCGAGGTCGTGATCCTGGGCGGCGGGGTGGTCGGCACCAACGCGGCCAAGATGGCCGCCGGGCTTGGCGCCCACGTGACGATCCTGGATCTCTCGCTGGAGCGCCTGCGCTACCTGTCCGACGTGATGCCGGCCAACGTGGACCTCGTGTACTCGAACAGGCACAACGTCCTGGAGGCCGTAGCGAGAGCCGACCTGCTGGTGGGTGCGGTTCTGCTGCCGGGCGCCAAGGCGCCGCATCTGGTGACGCGCAAGGACCTCAAGCGCATGAAGGCTGGGTCGGTGATCGTGGACGTGGCGGTGGATCAGGGTGGCTGCGTGGAGACCATCAAGCCTACGACCCACGAGGAGCCGACGTACATCGTGGACGACGTCGTGCACTACGCGGTTGCCAACATGCCGGGCGGAGTGCCGCGCACTTCCACGCTCGCGCTGACGAACGCGACGTTCCCGTACACCTTGACCCTCGCTGCGGAAGGCTGGAAGAAGGCGTGCAAAGACGACCGCTCCCTGTTCCTCGGGCTCAACGTGATCGAGGGCAAGGTGGTCTATCCGGGAGTGGCGGAGGCGTTCGGCCTGAAGCTGCACGATCCGGCCGAGCTGATCTGAGCCACGGCCGGTCCAAGGGGGGCTGGGCTGCACGGTAAGTCCCCAACTTGTCATAACTTAGGGCGACCATTATGTTACTTCGCCCTGGATCAATTGGGGGGTGCGTGGCCCCGCGCCCCCCTTCCTAATCACTCAACGCGAGACCGATGCGCTGGGGTAAGCTACGCTTAGGTAACTTCTTGCCTGCCAACGAGATCGCCGTCGATCTCGGGACTTCGAACACGCTCATCTACGTGCGGGGCGAGGGCATCGTGCTGAACGAGCCCTCGGTCGTGGCGATCGAGAAGTCGACCGGCAAGGTGAAGGGGATCGGTCTCGAGGCGAAGCGGATGCTCGGCCGCACGCCGGAGGGAATCGTCGCCGTCCGGCCGCTGAAGGACGGCGTGATTGCCGACTTCGACGTGACCGAGAAGATGCTGCGCTACTTCCTCTCGACCATCATCCAGAAGCACTTCTTCCGCGTGAAGCCGCTGGTGATAGTGTGCGTGCCGAGCGGCATCACCGAAGTGGAGCGGCGCGCAGTGCGGGACAGCGCGCACTCGGCGGGCGCGAAGGAGGTGTACATGGTGGCCGAGCCGATGGCGGCCGCGATCGGCGTCGGATTGCCGGTCGAGACGCCGACCGGCAACATGGCGATCGACATCGGCGGTGGCACCACCGAGATCGCCGTGATCGCGCTTTCCGGGATCGTGAGCGACACCTCGATCCGCACCGGCGGCGACGAGATGGACCAGGCCATCGTGCAGTTCATGCGCAAGAACTACAACCTGCTGATCGGCGAGCCCACGGCCGAGGCCATCAAGATCCAGATCGGCAGCGCCGTGCCGATGACGGATGAGAAGGAGATGGAGGCCAAGGGCCGCGACCTCGTGTCGGGGATACCCAAGGTCGTCAGGATCCACTCCAGCGAGATGCGCGAGGCCATGCAGGAGCCGATCCAGCAGATCATCGACGCTGTGCGCCGGGCGCTGGAGATTACCCCGCCCGAGCTGGCCAGCGACATCGTGGACCGCGGCATAGTGATGGCGGGGGGCGGCTCCCTGATTCGGGGACTCGACGTCGCGCTGTCTCAGGAAACGGGACTCCCCGTTCGCGTAGACGAGGATCCCCTCACGTGTGTGGTGCGGGGCACCGGCCGGATCCTGGAAGATCCGGAGAAGTACCGGTCCGTGCTCGCCACGTAATCGGCCGTGAGCTTCACGCCAGACCGCTTTTCAACACGTCGCGACACCCTCGCTCTCATCGTCTGCCTGTTGCTCTCCGTCACGGCGCGTGTAGCGCCGCCGGCGGTGCAGGATTCCGTGGCACGGGCCATCTCCGCCACGGTGCTGGCGCCGTTTCTCTGGATCCAGGGAGAGGCTGAGCTGATACGAGCGTCGCGCGGGCGCTACGCCCTGGTGGTCGAATCGCGCGACGCAGCGCTGGTCACCGCGTTCCTGGCGCAGGCGCTCCAGGAGGAGAACGAGCGCCTGCGGGAGCTGCTGGCGCTGTCGGCCCGGCTCCCGATGGAGCACGTGTCGGCGGAGGTCCTGCACCAGTCCGCGCCCACCAGCGGGCTCATGGTGGTGCTCGCCGCGGGGCGGCAGGACGGCGTCGTGCCGCGCGCGCCGGTGATCGCGCCTGGAGGCCTGGTGGGTGTCGTGCAGAGCGTGACCGCGCGATCCTCTGTCGCGCTCATGTGGACCCATCCCGACTTCCGCGTGAGCGCCATGACGCTCGACGGCTCAGTCTTCGGCATCGTGGCGCCACACGGGGCGGACGGCCCCAAGAGGGCGCTGCTCGAGCTCAGGGGCGTGCCTTACGAGGATCGGCTGCAGCCCGGCACGAAGATCTACACGTCCGGGCTCGGAGGGCCGAGCGGCGTCTATCCGCGTGGTATTCCCATAGGCGAGATCCTGGCTGTGGCTGGGGAGCTGGAGGGGTGGTCGCGCACGTATGTAGTGCGTCCGGCAGTGCAGCCCGCCTCCGTCTCGCACGTTGTGGTGCTCACGGGACCCGCCGTGGATCTCAGGGCCGCGTTCAGCAGGCAGGAGCCGTGAGCTCGCGCGGCGACGGGCTGCGCCTCGTTGTGGTCCTCCTGCTCCTGGCGGTGCTGCAGTTCGCGCTGCGCCCGTTCCTGGGTGACTTCCGCAGCGCCCCCGACCTCCTCCTGCTCGCGCTGCTCGTGTTCGCCATCCGCGCCCGCCCCGGCGAGGCTGCCGTCGCCGGGTTCACGGTCGGACTGATGGTCGACTCGCTTACGCCCGTCGCTTTCGGAGCCGGGGCATTGGCGTACACGTGCGTTGGGTACCTCGCCGCATGGGGCAAGGCCGTCTTCTTCGCCGAGAACCTGCTCGTCAATGCCGGGTTCTTCTTCTTCGGCAGCTGGATTCGGGATCTGCTGGTCATCGTGGCGGGACGCCATATGGACCAGACGACGATGCTGTGGCAGCTGTTCTTCTGGTCGCCCATCAAGGCGCTCACGACGGCGCTGGTCGGGGTGGTGGTCCTGATCGTGTTCCGGCGCTGGCTGCGGATCAGGATTACCCGGTGAGCTGGCTTCACCCCTACGATCTCGCACGGCGCGCGAGCTCCGTACGCATTGTGACGCTCCTGCTGTTCGGCGTTCTGGTACTGGCGTTCTTCCGAATCCAGGTGGTGGCCGGGGGGCGCTACGAGGTCCAGTCGGAGGAGAACCGGCTGCGCCCGGTGGTGCTCCCGGCTCCGCGCGGCCTGGTGACCGACCGCAACGGCGTGGTGCTGGCAGAGAACGTGCCGGGGTACTCCGTGGCGCTCCTCGCGCCGTCGGCCGAAGTGTTCCGCGGCACGCTGGAGAGGCTCGCCCCTCTGGTGCCGCTCGACTCCCAGCGGATTGACGAGCTGGAGCGGCGCTACGTGCGCGCGCCGACGGAGCTCGTGGTGATCCTGCGCGACGCCTCGTTCGAGGTCGTGTCCGCGCTGGAGGAACAGCGTCCGTGGAACCCCGGCTTGGTGATCCAGAGCGATCCAAAGCGGCGCTACCCCTTCGGCGACATGATGGCCCACGTCGTGGGCTACGTCGGAGAGGTGACCGAGAGCGAACTGCAGGAGGGAGTCTACCCGGGGGCCCGTCTCGGGACCGTGGTGGGTCGCGAGGGCCTGGAGCAGCGTTACGACGCCCTGTTGCGCGGCAAGGACGGGCAGAAGTTCGTGGAGGTGGATGCGTTGGGCCGGACCGTACGTGAGGCCCAGGTAGTCACCACGCTCGAGCCGGAGCCGGGAGTCACCATTCGCACGTCGATCGATCTGGAGCTGCAGCGTTACATCCAGGAGAGCTTTCCCGCAGGGCGGCGCGGAGCCGTCGTCGCGATGGATCCGCGAACCGGGGAAGTGATCGCCCTCTACTCCGCGCCGAGCTACGACCCCAACCCGTTCATCGGCGGTTACGACCCCGAGCAGTGGCGCGCGCTCGCCGAGTCCGAGGACTTCCCGCTCTTCAACCGTGCCACCCAGGCGCGCTACGCGCCCGCGTCGCCATGGAAGCTCGTGCTCGCGACCATGGCGCTGGGGCGGGGAATCGTGGACATGGAGTCCCACATGACCATGCCGTGCACCGGCGGCATGCGCTACTACAACCGCTACTTCCGCTGCTGGCGCTCGGATGGACACGGCAGCCTGACGCTGTTCGAGGCGATCCAGCAGTCGTGCGACGTCTACTTCTATCAGCTGGGCCTCAAGCTGGGACTGACGAACATGCTCCAGGACGCCGGCGCCCTCGGTTTCCGGGAGCAGTCCGGCATCGATCTGCCCAACGAGTATCGCCCCCTGTTCCCTCCATCCACCGAGTACTACAACGAGCGGTACGGTCGCAGTGGATGGACCAATGCGGTGACGCTCAACCTGGCCATCGGCCAGGGGGAGAGCGCGCAGACGCTGGTCAATATGATCAGATTCTACGGCATGCTCGCGAGTCAGGACGGCGACGCACCCGAGCCGCGCCTGGTGCCGGGCGACCGTGGGCGCATGCGCAGTCTGGGGCTCTCCGAGTCTCACCGACAGGGTCTGCGCGACGCGTTGCTGGCCGTGGTGGACAGCGGTACGGCGGTCGGGGCGCGCATCGCGAACCTTCACATTGCCGGGAAGACCGGCACCGCGCAGAACCCACACGGCCCGGACCACGGCTGGTTCATCGCGTTCGCTCCCGTCGAGTCGGCCACGGTGGTCGTGGGATCCATCATCGAGTTTGCCGAGCACGGCTCCTCCGTCGCGCGGCTCGTGACGAGCGTCATGGCCCATTGGCTCCTGGGGCCCGAGGCGGTTCCGGAGGGCACGCCCGTCCCGTGGCTCGATATCCTACCCGACTCGGCGCCCGAACCAGTGCCGATTCTGCCGGACACCGCGTTGCTCAACCAACGACCAGACCAGGCGGGGACGCGTGCGGGGCCGCGGACTCGATAGGCCGCTGCTCGCCGCCACGGGCATCCTGCTCGTGCTCGGGCTGCTTACGCTGTACTCGGCGGGGCAGACCGACTTCCCGACCGGAGTCGCCGACATCTGGAAGCGGCAGCTCGTGTGGGTCGGGGTCGGCTCGATCGCCGCCGGGCTCGCGTTTCGCTTATCGCCGCGCGTGCTGGAGTGGGCGACGCCCTTCGCGTATGCCGTGGCCGTATTCCTGCTCGTGCTCACGTTGTTCTTCGGGACAGGGGCCGGCACGGCCGCGGGCACGAACTCGTGGCTCGCCATAGGGGGCGTGCGCATCGGTCAGCCGGCCGAGGCTGCCAAGCTCGCGACGATCCTGATGCTGGCGCGCTACCTGAGTGCCCGGCGGGAGCCGCCGCAGACCCTAGTCGAGTTGATGCCACCGCTCATCCTGGTGAGCATTCCCTTCGTGCTCGTGGGCATCCAGCCGGATCT
Source organism: Gemmatimonadales bacterium (assembly GCA_030601605.1). Lineage (GTDB taxonomy): Bacteria > Gemmatimonadota > Gemmatimonadetes > Gemmatimonadales > GWC2-71-9 > WVYX01. The sequence goes on along the minus strand of JAUVTI010000040.1, from coordinate 2,278 downwards.
GGGGAGCGCGATGGTGTTCCTCGGCATCCTCTTCGCGGGCCTGTTCTGGGTGGGAGTCAAGGCCAGGCTGCTGCTGCTCCTCGCCTCACCGCTGATCAGCCTTCTGCTCGCGTTCTCCACCGTCTCATGGGGCGCGTGGATCGTCGTCCTGACGGTGCTGCTGCTCTGGTCCCGGCCGTACGTGTTCGAGGGGCTCACCGTGTGGCTCACGAACGTCGCCATGGGTGTCGTGGCCCTGGAGCTGTGGCAGAGGCTCGCTCCCTACCAGCAGAACAGGGTCCTCTCCTTTCTCAACCCGGAGCTCGATCCGCGCGCCACCGGGTGGAACATCATCCAGTCGAGAGTGGCGATCGGGTCCGGCGGCATCCTGGGGAAGGGGTTCACAGAGGGCACGCAGAAGCGGCTGGCGTTCCTCCCCGAGCAGCACACGGATTTCATCTTCTCGGTCGTGGGCGAGGAGTTCGGATTCCTGGGCGTGCTCGTCGTGTTGAGCCTCTTCGTCGTCCTGCTGATGGTGCTCCTGCGCATAGCGCGCCGCGCAACCGATGCGTACTCGTCGGCGTTGGTGATCGGCGTCGGCGGCATGCTCATCACGCACGTCCTCGTGAACGTTGGAATGACCGTCGGACTGATGCCCATAGTGGGCATTCCGCTGCCGTTCTTCTCCTATGGCGGCTCGTTCATGCTCACGTGCCTCATCGCGATAGGTCTGAGCCTCAGGGTCGCCTGGGGATCACGCCTGTCCGGCTATGCGGACGTGTCGGGAGAGTGGCGCAGGACCTAGCGCCGCGGGCCCGCCCCGGCGAGATTGTCGCATGGCTTGGTTCCGAAAAGACCGCAGGTCGCGCACGGCGTCTCGGGAGCGTCTCGAGATACCGGCTGATGCATGGATCAAGTGCGAGAGCTGCGGGCACGTGGACATTCGCGACAATTTCGAGAAAAACCTCCAGGTGTGTCCCGACTGCGGTTTCCACCGCCGCATTCCCGCCCGCGCCTACATCGATATTCTCACTGACCCGGGCAGCTTCGAGGAGCTCCATGCGAACCTGCGCTCGGCCGACGCGCTCGGGTTCGAGGGTTATCCGGAACGGTTGGCGATTGCGCACCGCAAGACGGGCTCTTCGGAGGCAATGATAGCCGGCCACGCCACCATCACCGGCGACGAGCTCAATCTCGGCGTCATGGAGTTCGGGTTCATGGGCGGGTCGATGGGAGCGGTCGTGGGAGAAAAGGTGGCGCGCCTATGCGATCGCAGCCTGGAGCGCAACGTGCCGCTGGTGCTGGTGTCGGCATCGGGCGGCGCCCGCATGCAGGAAGGGGTCCTGAGCCTGATGCAAATGGCAAAGACGTCGGCCCTGATGGCGCAGCTGAGGGCCCGGGGCATCCCGTACCTCTCGGTGTTGACCAACCCCACGACCGGCGGCGTTTCGGCGTCCTACGCGATGCAGGGCGACGTGAACATCGCGGAGCCGGGGGCCGTCATCGGGTTCGCCGGGCCGCGGGTGATCAAGCAGACGATCGGCCAGGATCTGCCGAAGGGGTTTCAGACGGCCGAATTCCTGATCGAGAAGGGCATGGTGGATGTGGTGGTGCCGCGCGGCGAGCTGCGCGAGACGGTGGCGCGGTTGCTGCGGCTGATGCAGGGGCACGAAGCCGTGGAGGCCAAGAGCTGACGCTCACCTACGAGGAGGCCGTCCGCTTCCTCTTTCCCAGAACGGCAGGTGGAGGCAAGTGGTCGCTGGGACCCACCCGGGCGCTGCTCGAGCGCCTGGGCCACCCCGAGCGCCACTTCAGCGCCATCCACATTGGCGGGACGAACGGCAAGGGGTCGGTGGCCGTACTCGTGCACGCGGCGCTGCGCGCGTCGGGAGTGCGCACCGCGCTGTACACGTCGCCGCACCTGGTGGACGTGCGCGAGCGCATGATCGTGGACGTGCGTCCCATACCTGCGGAGGCCTTCGCGCAGTGGACCGCCGTGCTGCAGGACGCCGTGGTCGATACCGGGGCGAGCTTCTTCGAGGCGACAACCGCCATCGCATTCGCCGACTTCGCTGCGCGCGATGCCGAGGTGGCCGTGGTGGAGGTGGGGCTCGGTGGCCGCCTCGACAGCACCAACGTGCTGGAGCCCGTGGCGTGCGCCGTGACTCACGTGGCCCGGGATCACGCTGACTACCTGGGTGAGTCACTGGAGGGGATCGCGCGGGAGAAGGCAGGCATCGCGAAGAGTGGCGTGCCGTTCGTGCTCGGCGAGACGGACCCGCAGCTGGCCGCCGTCATG
>JAUVTI010000214.1 GCA_030601605.1 Gemmatimonadales bacterium | reverse complement strand
TTCCACGCGCTCGTCGGCGTTGAGCAACCTTAGCGCTACCCAGCGCGCGTTGGGCAGCTCGGGGTAGGCCGCCTCGATGGGCGCGGCCAACGCGCGCACCGCCACCTCGACCTCGGCGGGGTGGCTTTGAATCCGGTAGGGCCGAGTCTCGATCTCGCCGCTCGCCACGCCGTGGATCGCGTCGAGCAGCTCGGGAATCCCGTCACGCCTGCGCGCTACGGTCGGCACCACCGGAACACCCAACTGCGCGGCCAACTCGTCTACGTCGCTCCCGCTCCCGTGGCGCCGCGCCTCATCCATGAGGTTGAGACACACCACCACCCTGTCGGTGATCTCCAGAATCTGGAGCACGAGGTTGAGGTTCCGCTCCAGCCTGGTGGCGTCCACGACGACCACGGTGACGTCGGGCTGCCCGAACAGCACGAAGTCGCGCGCCACCTCCTCGTCGGCACTCCCCGCCTGGAGGCTGTACGTGCCGGGGAGGTCGATCAGCTTGACGCGCCGGCCCTCGAGATCGAACGCCCCCTCGGCGCGCGCCACCGTCTTGCCGGGCCAGTTGCCGGTGTGCTGGCGCAGACCGGTGAGTACGTTGAAGACGGTGCTCTTCCCCGTGTTGGGATTCCCGGCGAGCGCGACGAGATAGTCCCAGCGGTCCATCTTCACCCCGAGCTGCACCAGGGTAGATGCCCGGTGGGCGCCGCAGCCCACGCAGGAACCCGATGCCACCGCAGTCATCTCAGCTCACCCCCGCCGCGACCTTGCGGTCCACCCGGACCCATTCCGCCTGCTTCCGACGCAGCGCGATGAGAGCGCCGCGCACGCGGTAGGCCACCGGGTCCTTGAGCGCGCCCCTCAGCTCGGCCGTCACTAGCGTGCCGGGCACGAGCCCCAGGTCGAGCAGCCGGCGGCGCTGCGGCCCCTGGCAGGCGGGCGCGATGCCGATGACAGTTGCCGACTCACCGGTGGCGAGCGCCGAGAGCGTCTCGAACGGCCCGCGCCCCTCCTCCGCCCTGCGCGGGAGCACCACGGTCACGTTCATCGCCATCACCGGCTCGATGACGTGCTCCTCGCCGTCCGCCGCGAAGCGGATGCGCTCCGGCCTCGCCTCGAGCAGCTCCACCTGCGCGCCGGGAGCGAGGCCCATGGCGACCAGCTGCTCGTAAACCTCGCGCGGCTCGTCCTCGAGGTGCACCACCGAGGCAGATTGCCCCGGCGCGAGCGCCGAGAGCGCCACCCCGAAGTGAGGCGGCAACTCACCGGTCGCGGTGGGAATCGGATCGCCGTGCGGGTCGTAGCGCGGGTGCCCCATGGCGGAGTCCAGGTGCTCGACCGCATCGTCGGTGAGGAGGTGCTCGCGCTGTTCGGCCTCGTCGTGCCACTCGCCGGCCGGCACGCCGGTGCGGTCGGCCAGGTAGCGCTCCCACAAGCGGTGGCTGCGCAGCACGCGCAGCGCCTCGCCGCGGCCCACGTCGCTGAGCGTGAGCCCGCCGTCCTCGCTGCGCACGAGCCCCAGCGCCTCGAGTCGCGCGACGAGCTGCATGGCCGGGCCGCGCTTGAGCTGCAGCATCCCCGCCAGGCTCTCCACCGTGCAGGGCCGGCCCAGGTACTCGGCGTCGTACAGCCGCTTGAGCGCGTCCTCGATGCGGGCTCGCTGGGTGAGCCTCACGAGTTTGATGAGGTGCGCTGCGACCCCACGCCTGGGCCAGAAGAAGAGCGCCAGGCCGAGGACCAGGAGCCCGAAGATCAGCAGAGCGAGGGCGGGATTCACCATGACGAAGCTAGCCTCGACTGAATTCGCAGTTCCTTCCGGCAGCTCAGCTCTCCGGCTGCACCGTCGTGGGTGTCGGGAGGATTAGGCGGCCACCAGCAGCCCGGTCGCATACATCACCAGCATGCCCGTCACCACTCCGCCGGCGGTGAGCGGGTTCCAGACCGCGCCGGACGTCTCCCGCGCGATCACCTTGTACAGCGCCATCACGACCTGCGCTATCGCCCCGGCCCCGACCGCCAGGAAGAGGGTGGCGTAGAGCGGCGAATAGGCCAGGCCGCCGATCCAGCTGCCCAGCACGGTGGGGACGCCCGCCAGGAGCCCCAGGCCGACGAGCGTCCTGAGCCTCGGCCGGTCCCGGGCGATGGGCGCGACGATACCCAGGCCTTCGGTCGTGTTATGCAGCATGAACCCGATGATCAAGAACGTGCCCAAAGCTGCCTCCCCCAGCGAATAGGCCGCACCTATCGCCAACCCCTCCCCCAGATTGTGAAGGCCGATCCCCAACGCAATAAGGGTCGCCACTGCCCGCCGCCCCGCGGCGCCTGCTCGATTGACGGCCGAGCGCGAGACCATCTGCAACCCCAGCACCGTAGCCACCGCAGCCACGACGACGACCAGCGTCCCCTGGTACGCGCCAGGCACATTGGCCGCAGCCTCGAACGCTTCGTGGATCGCGTCCGCGCCGAGGAAGATCAGAAGCCCCGCGGTCAGTGCGAGCGCAAAATGGATCCAGCGTGGCTCGAGGCGACGCAGCAGGGGGTACCACAAGAGCCCAATCGCGACGGGAATGACTCCGACGTATATCCCGATCAGGCCGAACACCCAGAAGTAGCGCAGATCGACCGGCGGCGTTTCGGCAGCCACCGCTATCTCGTGGGAGAACGTGACGCCGGTGGCGGTCAACAGCGTTACGGTGTGCGACTCATCTTGCACCCAGTGATAGGGAATCTCGATCGTCGCACGCCCGAGGCGGGGAACCGTCGCCGACGGCTGGATGGAAAACACCCAAAACGCGTCGTCAACCAGCACCTGCGCGATGCTCACCGGATCGGGTCCCCCGTTCACCACCTCCACCCTGATGAGGCCGGGCTCCAGCGTGACCCGGTCGAAGGTCAACTCCTCCACCGGCGGCAGTCCGCGGCGCATGAAGTCCAGGAGCCCTGTGCTGGCGATGACGAGGGCCAGGCCGCCCAACAACGCCGGCGGCAGGAGCGCCCAGAACAACAGGCCGCGGCTGCGACTGGTCACGCGATGGTCTCCTGGACGTCGAAGACTCCCATCCAGCCCAGCTCCGCGAACTCGGACTGGTGGGCGTGGAACATGAACTTGCCGGTCTCTCGATAGGTGAACTCCAGGATGTGCCGCTCACCCTGACACATCATGAGCGTGTCGGTGAACTCCTGCGACGTCAACGCCCCGGTCCGGTACACGTCAAAGAAGTTCCCGTGCAGATGGATGGAATTGACCAGATCGAACTCCAACACGTTCACCAGGTACAGTCGTTGCAGCTGCCCCTTACGCACCGGGATGGGCGTCTCTTGATAGGCGAACGCGGCGGTGTTGGCGGCGTAGACCTCGTTCT
>JAUVTI010000163.1 GCA_030601605.1 Gemmatimonadales bacterium | reverse complement strand
CGCGCCGGGCAGCGCCAGCGCGGGCGGCTCGGCGGAGGGTAGGCCGCGCCGCAGCCGCCAATCGCCGGCAAGGCGCACGACCAGCGTCCCGTCCGCGTGATCGAGGGTAAAGCCGGCGGGCGGTGAATGGGCGGTCTCGGTGGAAGTCACGGCTAGAATCCTACGCCGGGAGCGGCTCCTCCGCTACGGCCCCGCAATCAGAGAAGCTCGGCGACCGACTCACGGATGTCCTCGATGCACATCTCCATGCGATCCATGTGGGTCCTGACCGAGAGTACGCAGATCCGCAGCAAGAACTCACCGCGCACGGTCGTGGCGGTGAGATAGACGCGCTTGCGCCGGTTGATGCGCTCGAGCAGCTCCCGGTTCAGCTCGTTCGTGGCCTCGTCGTCGAGGCCGTCCTTGACCAACCTGAATGCGACCACGGACAACTGCGGCTCCGCCACGATCCGTATGCCCTCAATCTCCCGCAGCCGCTCCGTAGCCCACATGGTGAGGTCCAGCTTCTCGTTCAGGCTGTCCCTGAATGCCTGCACGCCCACCAGCTTGAACGGCAGCCACACCTTGAGCCCGCGAAACGGCCGCGACAGCTCGGGTGAGAGCTGGCAAAAGTCCACGAACTCCGCACCGTCGCGCATCTCGGGCAGGTACTCGGCCTCGAGCGCGTGGGCGCGCAGCAGCGCGGAACCGTCGCGCACCAGCAGCGCTCCCGAACCGTAGGGCACGAACAGCCCCTTGTGCGGGTCCAGCGTGACCGAGTCGGCCAACTCCAGTCCGCGCATGACGGCGCGGCCCCGCTCCGTGAGCATGAAGAAGCCGCCGTAGGCAGCGTCGGCGTGGAGCCAGAGCCCATGCCGCTGCGCCAGGTCGGCGGCGCCCTCCAGGTCATCCACCGCCCCGGTGTTGGTCGTCCCCGCGCTTACGACGACCAGAAACGGGATCCCACCCTTCGCACGATCCTCTCCTATGCTGCGCTCGAGCAGGTCCAACCGGAGCCGGAACCTCTCGTCGGAGGGGATCGTGTGCACGTTCTCGGGCGGGAACCCCGCCAGCAGCGCGGCCTTCTCCACCGAGTGGTGCACCTGATCGGAAGCGTAGATGGTGCCCTTCAGAAAATCGTCGGGCAGCTTCTCCCGGCGCGCCGTGACCACGGCCGAGAAGTTCGCGAGTGAGCCGCCCGAGGCGAGAATGCCGCGCGCGTCCGCCGGATACCCCACGATGTCGCAGAACCAGCGCAAGACGTTGGACTCGAGCTGCGCGAGGGCCGGGGCCGCGAGCCAGACGCCGGTGTAGCGGTTCACCGCGTCCGCGATGAAGCCGGCCACGGCGGAGTGGAAGAGCCCGCCGCCCGGGATGTACGCGAGGTAGCTCGGCGCCGCAGTGTTGAAGCTCTTCGGAACCGCGCGCTCGAACAGCAGGTCGAGCAGCTCCTCGAAGTCGGCGCCGCGTTCCGGCATCGGCTCGGCGAGCTCGCGCGCCAGCTCCTCGGCGCCGTCCAGGTCATGCGCGGGCTGGTTCGGCAACGATTGGACGTGCGCCACGATGCGGTCCATCGCCGCGTCCACGAGCCGGCGCATCTCGTCGGCGGAGGGCTCGAGCGGGTAGCTGTTCTGTGGTGTCATTGTCGCTCAAGTTCGAAAGGGGCGTCGCTACACAGTAGAGCTTACCAAGTCGGAACAGCCGGCGGTATCTTCTGCCACGACCCACCTCTCTCGAAGAGCGCACCATGACGCGAACCTGGCTTGCAACGGTCCTCGCAGGCATGCTGATCGCATCGCCCGCCACCGCCCAGACCCCGGGAGTGGAGCGCCCTCTGGGCACTCTGCAGGAGCAGGCGGAATTGCAGCAGGAATGGCTGATCGAGCGGCTGGATTCGGTCCTGCCCCGGCTCATGCGGGAGTACGGCGTCCAGATGTGGGTGATCCCGATGCGGGAGTACAACGAGGACCCCCTCTTCAAGGCGCTGTCGGCTCCAACCACCTTCGCCGCCCGGCGGCGCACCGTTTACATCTTCCACGACCGCGGCCCGGAGGAGGGAGTCGAGCGCATCGCGATCGGCGGCAACTCTCAGGGAGGCGCGTACGAAATTCTGCGCGAGACGGAGCAGGCACCCGACGGTAGGCCGCGGGAGTTCTGGGGCGCGGACCAGTGGCAGGTAGTGGTACGAGCGATCCGGGAGCGCGACCCGGAGAACATCGCCGTGAACATCTCGCATGAGCTGAGCTTCGCCGATGGGCTGAGCGCCGGCGAGTGGGAGCAGCTGCGCGAGGCCCTCGGCCCCGACCTCACGTCGCGTGTGGTGCGCGCCGAGGACATGGCGCTCGACTACCTGGCCATTCGAGTGCCCTCGATGAGCGCCACGTACTACCACATGGAGGAGCTGGTCCACCACCTCATAGCAACGATGTTCTCGAGCCAGGTGATCACACCCGGTGTCACGACGACCGCCGACGCCGCCTGGTGGTTCCGCCAGCATGTGAACGATCTGGGGCTCGGCACCTGGTTCCAGCCCTCGGTGGACATCCAGCGCCGCGGCGTGAGCATGTCGGACTCGACGGCGCCGGTCATCCAACGCGGCGACGTGCTGCACTGCGACGTGGGCATCACGGCGCTACGGCTCAACACCGACACCCAGCACATGGGGTACGTGCTGCGGGAGGGTGAGAGCGAGGCGCCGGAGGGCTTGAAGCGGGCGCTTCACACCGCCAACCGGCTGCAGGACATCCTGCTCGCCGAGATGAGACCCGGCCTCACCGGCAACGAGATTCTCCGCGCGGCACTGGAGATGATGAGTGCAGAGGGGATAGATGGCACCATCTACACCCACCCGATCGGAGAGCACGGGCACGGCGCCGGACCTCTAATAGGGCTGTGGGACCGGCAGGACGGAGTCCCCGGCCGCGGCGACGTGAGGATTCGGGCCGCCACATGGCACTCGATCGAGCTCCAGGCCACCAGCCCGGTCCCCGAATGGGACGGCCAGCCGGTGCGCATGATGCTCGAGGAGGAGGCCGAGCTCACCCCCGAGGGCGAGACACGCTGGGTGCTGCGCCGCCAGGAGGCGCTCCATCTGGTGCGCTGAGTGAGCCGCCGAGCCGTCGCGCCCGGCCAACTCGCCAGGTGCGCCCGCTGCCGCGCTCAATCCAAATCCCGACAGGACCTCCCCCCGTTACGACCGTACCGTGCCTCAAGTCCGTGTGGTGGCAGCCCCGGGACGCAGTTGCGTCCCGGGGCACCGACACGACATGACGAGTAGAGAGGAGGCACGCGCCATGAAGGTCACCCTGTTTCGCCTGCTCACCGGCCTGGCGGTCGTCGGATTCGCGACGTCCTGTACGGACTCGAGCGGCGTCGACGGCATGGGCGCCGTCGAGGTCACCCTGCAGCAATCCACTGCGCCCGTCCTCGATGTGTCCGGCGCGCCGCTGGACCTCGTGGACCTCACCAGCGGATCACTCGACCCCGATACGGTGGCGTCGCTCACCATGACGGTCACCGCAATCCAGTTCCTGGAGGGCGCGTCGGGCGACGGCATCACCAATACTTCCTGGGTGGACGTGACGCTGCCGACGCCCGTCACCCTCGACCTGATGGCGCTGCCCACGGATGTGGAGTCGCCCCTGGTGCTCGCGTCCGGCTCGGTGCCGGTAGGCCCGTACCGCCATCTCCGGCTGTACGTGCAGGATGCGGAGATCGTCTTCACCGGCCCGATCGTGATCGGCCAGGCGGCCACGTTCGACGGCGCCACCCCGTATCCGGTCGTGATCCCGTCGGTGGACGAGACCGGCATCAACACCGATGTGGAATTCACCGTCATCGCCGACGACGTAGACGTCCCGCTCGACGTGTCTCTGCTGTTCTCACTCGAGGCGACATTCGCCAACGCCACCACGAACGGGGCCGACACCGTGATGCTCACCCCGATCATTGCGGCCCAGCCCCGCACGAGCAGCTGACGCCCAGGTGGTCCCCCGGCCGCGGTGGCCTTCGCGCCGCCGCGGGCGTCTGGGTACCTTTAGTTCTTGCTTCTCGGACCTGCCGAGACGCCTCGCCAAATACCTGCAGTAAATGCGGTTGGGGAGTGTGAGAGGGACGTGGACATATCGTGAGTGAGGTTTCCATGAGGAAGACCAAGTTCTACGGCCTGGTGGCCGTAACCCTGTTCACCGCAGGGTGCGCGTCGAGCAGCGTGCAGCAGACGACCGCCCCGACGCCGGCCACAGTGGACACCGTGAAGGTCGAGGTCGCCTCGGCGGTCAAGCCCATCGAGCCCGAGCGCTTCGACATGGGCAAGATGTGGACGTTCGAGAATGCACCGCTGGACTACTTCGAGGAGGCCTACGATTTCCGGCCCACACAGGAGTGGCTGAACACGGCGCGCATGGCGTCCCTGCGGATCCCCGGCTGCACGGCCTCGTTCGTGTCGCCCAATGGGCTGCTGATGACCAACCATCACTGCGGCCGCGGCCACGTGGGGCGGGTGACTCGCGAGGGCGAGAGCCTGCTGGACGACGGTTTCTTCGCCGAGACGATGGCTGACGAGCGCCAGGCCCCCAACATGTGGGCCGACCAGATGATCGTGTTGGAAGACGTCTCCGCGCTGATCGAGTCCGCGATCGACCGCATGGCGCCGGACGAGCAGCAGGCTGAGGCGCGGGACGCCCGCGTGGAAGCCGTACAGGATAGCGCGAGCGACGCA
>JAUVTI010000142.1 GCA_030601605.1 Gemmatimonadales bacterium | reverse complement strand
CGACCCAATCGAGCAGCGAGGTCCCACCGGCCCGGTAGGCGCCGCCGGTGCCGGTGCCCCGGAGCTGCGTGGCGGTGAGCGTGCCGTCGCGCTTCACCCCCGCCTTGAGCCGCATGTTGCTGGGCGGCCGGTTTCCGACGGCGAGGAACGTCTCCTCTCGGGTGAGCACGCACTTCACCGGCCTGGCCGTCTTCTTTGCCAGCAGCGCGGCGATGACCGTGTACTTGCCCGACTGGAGCTTGCTGCCGAAGCCACCGCCCATGTAGTGGCCGATCACGCGCACCTTGGAGAACGGCATCCCCAGCGAGCCGGCCACTCCGGACTGCACGCTGTAGACGCCCTGCGTCGATTCCCACACCGTCAGCCGGTCGCCGTCCCACTTGGCCACGGCTCCGTGAGGCTCCATCGGCGTGTGGATCTCGCACTCGGAGCGGTACTCCTGTTCCAGCACGACATCGGCTTCCGCGAAGCCCGCTTCCACGTCGCCCCGCTCGTACGTGCTTGGTTCAGCGACCTGATTGCCGTCGTCGTGGACCAGCGGGGCGTCGGGATCCAGGGCCTCACGCTCGTCCGACACGAACGGCAGCCGCTCGTACTCGACCTCGATGGCCCGCACTGCGTCCCACGCCTGGTATGGCGTTTCGGCCGCCACGGCAGCCACGGTCTCTCCTTCGTAACGGCAGCGCGAGTTGAACAGCCGCTCCCGGATGAACTCAGCGTGCGGTCTGGTGGCTGCGTCCTCCGATGAGGAGGCGCTGAGCACCGCCCGCACTCCAGGCAGCTTCTCGGCCGCACCGGTGTCCACGCTCTTCACCTCGGCGTGCGGATAGGGGCAACGCAGTATGGCTGCGTACAGCATCCGCGGCAGCACGACGTCCGCCGGGTACACCGCCGACCCGCTCACCCGCTCGTACGCATCCACGCGCGGTAGAGGCTTGCCGACGACCTTCGTCTCGTCCCACGGCTCGATGTCCTGTTGCTGTGAGGGCGTGTCCGGGAGATCGACTCCCTCCAGCCAGTATGGTCGCTCGCGATGGAGGGTCATGAGGCACCCCCTTCCCGCTTCAGTTCCGCTGCGCGCTCCGCGGCGGCGAAGATGTGCGCGTAGGCGCCGCAGCGGCACAGGTTGCCGCTGACGCCGTTGCGGATCTCAGCGAGGGAGGGATTCGGGCTGGAGCGCAGCATGCCCTCGACGGCCATGATCTGGCCGCAGGTGCAGTAACCGCACTGGAAGGCGTCCTTCTCGGCGAAGGCCTGCTGTGTGTGGCCCAGCGCCTCGCCCTCCATGAGACCCTCGATGGTCTCGATGCGCGCGCCCTCGGCTTCGACCGCCAGCATCAGGCAGGCGTAGCGCGGCACGTCGTTCACGAGCACGGTACAGGCGCCGCATTCGCCGCGGTCGCAGCCCACCTTCGTGCCGGTGAGCCCCAACTCCTCACGCAGCACGTAGGCCAGCGACCAGCGCGGCTCCACCAGCAGCCGGCGGCTGCGGCCGTTGAGGATGAGGGTGACCTTGGAGAGCTCTGCGCCCTCCAGCAGCTCGGCGCGCTCGGTGGGTTCGGCCTGAACGCGCGAAGCCGCAACCGCCGAGAGTGCGCCGGTGCCCACCGATGTGAGAAAGCCGCGGCGCGATACGCCTTTGCGTCCGGGATCCTTGGGATCGTCTGCCATGGGACCTCCTGCGGGACATCGGAGATGATCCGATTCCCCAACTGAGGGCGGCCCGGATTAAGGATGGATGAAAGCGCCGTGAAGCCGGTTTAGAGCTCGCGGATGGCCTCGATCGGGTCGAGCCGGGACGCGCGCTTGGCCGGATACCAGCCGAAGACGAGCCCCACCAAGAGGGCGAAGACGATGGCCATCACCACGCCGGGGACGTGGAGCGGAATGAAGAAGTCGCTGCCGACTTGCCGGGCGACCGTCTTGGTGAGGAGGATCAGGCCCACACCGCCTCCCACGCCGAGTGTGGCGCCCAGCAGGGCCAGCGTTAGGGACTCCGCCAGGAACAACCGCCGGATGGCCCGGTCGTCGGCGCCCAGGGCCTTGCGGATGCCGATCTCGCGCACGCGCTCGCGCACCGAGATCAGCAGCACGCTGAACAGGCCGATGCCGCCGACGATGAGGGTCACGCCGGCGATCGTGAACATCACTACGTTCCAGCCGCCCAGGATGCCGTCTGCCATCGCCAGGTCGTCGAGCACGTCGGCGGCCTCGTTCTCCATCTCGAAATCCTCCGCACCCAGGTGTCGCTGCTGCAGCAGCACCTCCCCAGCGCGCATCACGGAGGGGAAGTCCGCGTCGTCGCTCACCTTGAGCAGCACGTTGTCGACCCGTCCTTGGCCCTTGTGGTACGTCGTGATGTATGTGTAGGGCACGTACACCCGGCGGGCGAGGAACGAGAAGTTGGCGGGGATCAAATCGAACTCGATGGGTGCGACCACTCCGATCACGCGGAACTCGATGCCGTCGATCTTGATCGTCCGTCCGACGGGGTCGGCGGAGCCGAAGAAGGGCTCCACGATCTCCTCCCCGACGACGGCGACACGCTGAGCGTTGATGACGTCCAGGGCAGCGAACTCGCGGCCGCGCACGACGGGCCAATTGCGAAGCGCGAGGTATCCGGCATCGATCCCGTCCACCGGGATGAGGCGTTGGTCGAGTGTCGTGGCCACGAGGCGGCGGCCGACGAAGTTGCGCCCGTCCGCGGTCTCGACGCCGCGCAGCCGGCGCAGCGCCTCCACGTCGGCGAGCTTGAGGCCCGGGTGCCTGAGGTCGGCGGCGCGCATGGCGTCGGATCGCGGGCCCCGGTCGCGGAGCTGGAAGCTGTTGGGCATGCCCAGCTCCTGGAGCTCCTTGTACGCCATGAACTTGACCCCGGCCGAGAGCGACGTCATCGAGACGACCGCGGCGGCGCCGAACACGATGCCGAACAGCGTCAGCAGGGAGCGCAGCTTGTGCCCGCGAATCTCCCGCAGTGCGTCCCAGGCGAGGTCGCCCCACGTGGCGAAGGCCTCCCAGAGCCGCGACTTGTTAGCCATACCGCAGGGCCTCGACCGGCGAGAGCCGCGCCGCACGGAATGCGGGGTAGAAGCCGGCGACCGCGCCGACGGCGAGCGACGTGCCCAGCGCAACGGCCGCCATCGAGCCGGTGACGGCCGCGGGCTGGCTCATGAAGTGCGCCACGGCGCCCGTGAGCGCCGCCCCCAGGCCGAGCCCCAGCAGCCCGCCGAAGATCGAGATCACCGATACCTGGGCGATGACCTGGGCGAACACCTGGAAACCCGAGGCCCCCAGCGCCATACGCGTGCCGAACTCGCGCACGCGCTCTGCGACCGAGGCGAGCAGGATGTTGGCGATGACCACGCCGCCGGCGAACAGCGAGATGAGGCCAACGATCAGGAAGATGATGTTGAACATCAGGAAGAACTGGGCGTCGTCCGCATTTCGCTGGCCCAGGGGCTGGATGTCGAAGTCCTCCACCCCGTGCATCGAGAGCATCATCTGGTGCACCTGCGCCTCGGCCGCCGGCCCGCCCGTCGGAGTGATCGCCTTGAGCGTGAGGAAATCGAGCCGGTCGTTCTCGCCGGTGTACTGCGAGAACGCTGTTGTGATGGGGATGTAGGCGCGCCGGTTGCGGTGCGCCAGGGCGTTGCCGCTCCACGGCGCCCAGTAGAACTCCTCGCGCTCCATCACGCCGACCACGGTGTAGTTCTTGCCGCCCAGGTTCACGATCTTGTCCAGGGCCAACTCCGGCCGGCCCTTGAACAGCGAGTCGGCGTACGCCCAGCCGAGCACCATGACGCGCGCCTGGCGCCGCACGTCCAGGTCGCTGATGTAGCGTCCCGCCATCGGGAAGATGGCGTTGATCATCGCGTAGTCGGACGTGGTGCCGATTACGTCGCCCTCGAAGTCCATGTCGCCGACGCGGTAGCCGTGCCGGTCGAAGTAACCCGGTGCGACACCCTTCAGCATCGTGGCGTGGTCCTTGAGGTATGCGGCGTCGCGGTAGGTGAGCCGGCGCGAGGCGAGTTCCATCGGCGTGGGCTGCAGCGACTCCTCGCGGTCGTACACGATGATGGCGCCGAAGCCGCCCTGCTCGATGATGAACGCCTCGGTCTGCTTGGTCTGGCCGCCGAAGAGAGCGAGGACGGTCACGATGCTCCCCGTACCCAGGACGAGCCCGAGGAGCGACAGCAGGGTCTGCCCCAGGTGGCGCCGGGCCTCGTCGAGCCCTACCAGCAGCGCCTCGAGGATGCTCACGCGGCCACGCGCCCGTCGATCATGTGCACGATGCGGTCGGCTTCGTCGGCGACGTTGGGATCGTGCGTCACCAGCACGATCGTATTGCCGGCGGCGTGCACCTCTCGGAACGTCTCGAGTACCTCGGCGCCCGCCTTGGAGTCGAGGTTGCCCGTAGGATCATCCACCAGCAGGATGGCCGGCTCGCCCACCAGCGCCCGGGCGATGGCCACCCGCTGGCGCTCGCCGCCGGAGAGCTCCTCGGGGCGGTGTCCGACGCGGTGCGACATGCCGAGGCGCTCGAGCACCACCCCGGCCCGCCCGCGCCGCTCGCGCCGCGTGTACCCGCCGCGATACTGCAGCGGCAGTGCCACGTTCTCCTCCACGGTGAGGCGCGGCATCAGGTTGAAGGTCTGGAACACGAACCCGACCTTCCGATTCCGCACCCTGGCCAGCGCGCGTCCCCGCAGCGTTCCGACATCGGTTCCACCGAGGCGGTAGCTGCCGTCCGTGGCGGAGTCGAGGCAGCCGAGGATGTGCATGAGGGTGCTCTTCCCCGAGCCCGACGGCCCCAGGATCGCCACGTACTCGCCCTGCTGGACGTCGAGATCGACGCCGCGGAGAGCCGGCACGTCCACCCGGCCGAGTCGGTAGATCTTCGTGATGTCCCGCGCTTCGAGCAGCGCCATGGCTCAGCGACCGGCCCGGGCGCGCCGGGCCGCCTCCCGCGGATCCTCCAGGGCTACCGAATCGCCCTCCTCGAGGCCGTCGAGGATCTCGACGTAGGAGAGGTCGCTCAGGCCCAGCGTGACGGGGGTCCGCTCCGTGTCGCCTGACGCCACCTTGTACACGATCGGGCTCCCCTCGACGAAGAACACTGCCTCCACCGGGATGCGAATCACGTCGTCGCGCGAGGGGCCGCCGATCCGCACGTTGGCGGTCATGCCGGGCCGCAGGATCTCGCTGCCGGTCTGCACCTCGATCTCCACGTCGAACACCCGGATGCGCTCCTGCTGCCGCGCCGCGGGCGGAACCAGGCGGACCACTCCCGTGGCCGTGTCGTCGGGGAAGGCGTCCACGGTGATCCTCACGGTGTCGCCCTGCTCGACCTTGCCGCTGTCCAC
>JAUVTI010000030.1 GCA_030601605.1 Gemmatimonadales bacterium | reverse complement strand
GCCGAACTCCACCAGGATGAGGGGAATGGACCAGAGGAACAGGAACGCGAGCCAGGCCACGATGAACTCGCCGCCGCCGTTCTGCGCGGCGATGCGAGGGAAGCGCCAGATGTTCCCGGTGCCCACCGCCATGCCGAGCATGGCGAGCATCATCACCCAGCGCGATGAGAATACTTCGCGCTTCACGAGAGGACGCTCTCGAGACGGGAAGCGGCCTGGTCGAAGGTGAGGGGCCCACCCGTGAACTCGCTCGCGAGTTGATCGGCGGGATCGCCTTGTCCCCGCCCCATCAGCTCCTGCACCACCGATCCTGCGCGTGGGTTGCGGTACCAGTCATCGTCGAACTGCTCAACGAGCGTATTCGCTATACCGGCCTCCAGCTGCCAGGCGCGCAGGTAGCGCGCCACGTAGAAGCCGGGGTCCACGTCGAGCAGGTGGTCGCCCTCCAGGTAGCGAAACCGGGTCGCATCGCTCAGGAGCTCGACGTAGCGTGGACCCATGTCCGCCGGCTCATCGCGGTGGAATTCGAGCTCGTATACCATCTTCGCCGCGTAGCGGCGCAGCAGGAACAGCTCAGCGACGGCCAGCTCGAAGGCGAGATCGCACGCATCCCGCGCACCGAGACCGCCATACCGCTTCAGCCAACCGGTGTCGAGGGTCACGTGATCCCAAAGCATGGCGAAACCCTCAGTCACCGAATTATCGCCCGCGCAGCGGGTGGCGAACGGCAGGCCCGGATCCGCCGAAGCGAAGTGCATAGCGTGTCCCAGCTCGTGCCAGAACGTGCGGTAGTCGGTGTGTCCGCCTCGCGGACGCAGCACCACGTAGACCTCTTCGGGGACCCGCACCGGCGCACAAAAGGCTCGCGGCTGCTTGCCTTCGCGTTCCTCTGTGTCGAACCGTACGCGCCCGCCCCGCGTGGCGTCGAGCCCCATCTCGCGCATCTGCCCGCTGGCGGCCTCCACCAGCCGGTCGGGCGGGAACGCTCCATCGAACTGGTCCGCGCGGAACAGCCAGGGAGAGTCCGCCCGCACCAGATCACCGAGCGACACACCGATGCGACGCTTTGCGAGCCGAGCCAGGCTGTCGTCGTACATGGGCGCGCTCCACTCGAGGAAACGCGCCGCGGCAACGCCAAGAGCATCGAGGTCGATGCCGCCGAGAGCACCGACCGTGTCCACGTAGTCGCCCATCCCGAGGGCGTCGAGCGCCCCGCGCTCCGCAGCAAACCGCTCCGCGCGGACTTCGTTGAGACCGGCCGCACCGGCTTCGACCCGCGCCTCGTCCAGCGCAATTCGGTACTCGCGATCGGGTGAGTTGGCGAGCTCGAGGGGAACGCGCAGGTAGGGAACCGTGGCGCCGTTCACCTGGACGGTCGCTTCCTGCTCCCACATGAATTGCCGTTCCTCGAACCGCGCCACGAGCCGGCCCAGGCGCAGATCCACCGCCCACTCGAACAGTGGCGCGGAGTTGCTCGCACGGGCGGTCGCGAGCGCCTCGTCGGTCACGAGGTCGGTGTATCGGTCGTAGATGGACTGGAACTCTGGGTCGGCCTTGAGACCGGAGCCGGTCAGGTAATACTCGCGGCTCAGTTCCTCGTACAGCGCTTCGCTGCGGTCCTGCAGGGTCTCCAGATTCACGGCGCCAGCCGCTCCTCCAGGTACGTCACCAGCTGATCGGCGTGTACGCGCTCCTGCACCAGTGTATCCCGGTCCCGCACGGTCACCGTCTGGTCTTCGAGCGTCTGCCCGTCCACCGTTATGCCGAACGGCGTGCCCGCTTCGTCCTGGCGCCGGTAGCGCCGGCCGATCGATCCCCCGTCGTCGCAGAACACCGGGAACCGGCGCCGCAGGTCGTCGTTGATGCGGCGCGCCACTTCCGGCATTCCGTCCTTCTTCACGAGCGGGTAGATGCCGGCCTTGATGGGAGCGAGTGCCGGAGCCAGACCGAGTACCACGCGCAGCTCGCCCTCGACCTCCTCTTCGCGATACGCGTCAACCAGCACCACAAGGGCCAGTCGGTCGGCGCCCAGGGACGTCTCGATGATGTACGGGACGAAACGCTCACGCGTGGCCGGGTCCATGTACTCGAGCTTCTTGCCGGAGAACTCCTGGTGCCGGCTGAGATCGAAGTCGGTGCGGTTGTGGATTCCCTCGAACTCATGCCAGCCGAACGGGAACTCGTACTCGATGTCGAACGCCTTCTTGGCGTAGTGCGCCAGCTCGTCCGGCGCGTGCTCGTGGAACCGCAGCTTCTCGGCGCGGATGCCGAGGCCCAGGTGCCACTGCATGCGCGCCTCCTTCCACTCGTCGAACCAGCGCTCATCCTCGTCCGGCCGCACGAAGAACTGCATCTCCATCTGCTCGAACTCGCGCGTGCGGAAGATGAAGTTCCCCGGAGTGATCTCGTTGCGGAACGCCTTGCCCACC
The DNA here is from genome assembly GCA_030601605.1 of Gemmatimonadales bacterium. Lineage (GTDB taxonomy): Bacteria > Gemmatimonadota > Gemmatimonadetes > Gemmatimonadales > GWC2-71-9 > WVYX01. The sequence goes on along the minus strand of JAUVTI010000030.1, from coordinate 13,558 downwards.
TGCGCGATCCCGAACGGGATCTTCTGGCGGGCCGCCTGCATGACGTTGAGATAGTTGACGTAAATCCCCTGCGCGGTCTCCGGCCGCAGGTATACGACGGCGGCGTCTTCCTCCACCGGCCCCATGAACGTCTTGAACATGAGATTGAACATGCGGGGCTCGGTGAGGTCGCACTGGTTCGCCTCACCGGGGTGCTTGCTGGGCTTCTGCGGGCATTGAAACTGATCCAACTGGTCCGCGCGGAAGCGCGCCTTGCACGTGCGGCAGTCGACCAGGGGATCGGTGAAACCCTCGACATGCCCCGAGGCTTCCCACACTCGGGCGTGCATCAGGATCGCCGCGTCCAGTCCCTCGATGTCGCCGCGCTCGTGCACCATCGAGCGCCACCAGCGCTCTTTGAGGTTCTTCTTCAGCTCGACACCGAGCGGTCCGTAGTCCCACACCGAGCCGAGCCCGCCGTAGATCTCGGAGGACTGGAAGACGAAGCCCCTACGCTTGGCCAGGGACACTAGCTTGTCCATCAACTGGGTATCCGTCATCGTATCGAAGCGCCCTAGGCCGGCTGCAGGTCGGGTAAGGAACTGCGAAGTATAGACTTGGGCTACTGCCCCAGCAAGCGAAGCGCCCGCGCGATCCCGCCGCTCGCCCGCGCGGCGAGATCCGCGGCCGACCACCGACCCCCTCCGCTCTCCACCACCACTCCCTCGGGAACGCCACTGGCCTGCGGCGCCAGCAGCACGGCGGGCACATCGGCGGCTCGAGCTCTGCTCATGACCTCACCGGTGAGCTTGCCCTCCAGGGACGTGCCGTCGAAGGTTCCCTCCCCGGTCACCACCATGGCTGCCCCCTCGAGCAGTTCGTCGAAGCCCACCCGCTCGAGCACCCACGCAGCCCCCGCCTCGAGCTCGCCCATGCCGAAGTGGAGCAGCCCGAACCCCAGCCCTCCGGCCGCACCGGCGCCGGGGCGCCCCGCTTGCTCTTCGCCGGCCGTCACCTCCACCAGCCGTTCCAGCCCAGCCGCAAGCGTGTCCTCCGCGTCGGGAGCAGCTCCCTTCTGGCGGGCGTAGAGCCGCGCGCCCCGCGGGCCGGTCAGCGGGCTTCGCACGTCGCACAGCCCCACCAGCCGCACCGCGGGCCGCTCCCCGGTGTCGATCCGCTCCAGCTCCGGAAGCGCGCCTCCACCCTCGTCCAGCTCCCTCCCCGACGCGTCACGTGGCACGAACCCCCAGGCGCGAGCCATCCCCACACCGCCGTCCATCGTGGCGCTTCCGCCCAGGCCCACGTACACGGTCTGCGCGTCCGCCGCCACGACCTCCGCGATCAACAGGCCCAGGCCTCGGGTCGTCGCGTGTAGAGGATCGCGTTCGGACGTTGCCAGCAGACCCAGGCCACACACCAGACGGGATTCGATCACGGCCGCCTCGCCGTCGAGCCACCCCACCTCCACTCGAATCGGCCGCCCCAGAGGGTCCGCGGCGGCATGCACGGTGCGGCGCCGCAGCAGCACCTGCAGAGCGTCCAGCAAGCCGTCCCCACCATCGCTGCCGCACACTACGACCGGGTCCAGCCCGGCTCCGCGCACTGCGCCCTCGAGCGCCCGGGCCACCTCGTCCGGCGTGAGAGTCTCCTTGAAGGCCTGGGCCACGACCACCACGCGAGCGCCGCTCACGGCATCTCTGACAAAAGTGTGCGCAACATCGCAGACTCACCGCAGGAAGTGGTGTAAGATTATGCAAGTCCGTCACTTGTGCAATTTCAAGGAGTCATTTAGCTTAGCGCCCGAGGACGTGTGATGGTCGAAAGTGCGGGCAACGGCCAGGCGCCCGAACACCGGGCCCCAGCACCGCCGCGAGAGATCCACCTCCGGGATCTCTGGGCGGTGGTCGTCAGGCATTGGAGAATCGTGGTCCTCGTCACCCTCCTGGTGGGTGGCGGCGCCTGGCTCTCGGGCCGCGGGGCCGTTTCGCGCTATCAGTCCCAGCTCACGGTTCAGGTCAGCTCGCCCAAGCAGGTGTTCGCGCGCACCGACGACTTCGACGTCGACGAGCTGGCGCTGCGCACCGATCCAATCCTCTCCGAAGCCCTCGTCCTGACGACTCAGGCGCTGGCCCTGCGCGTAGTTGATCACCTCCACCTCCGACTGGAAGTCGGCGATCCCGAGGTCCACCGCGAGCACGTGCTGGTCGGAATCATGGTGGATTCGGGAGCGCCGCTGGGCGACTACGAGATCGTTCAGCACGGCCCGGAGGCTGGCTTCGAGCTGCACTACCCGGACGGCACGGTGATCGCCACCGGATCCTACTACGAGCGCGTCGCCGGACCGGGGTTCTCGTTCGAGGGGCTCCCGCCCGAGGACGGCCCTCGCACGGTCCAGTTCTCGATCATCCCGCCCGAACAGGCCGCCGCGTGGGTGCGGGCAGGCCTGGGGTACCGGGTGCGCAGCGGCACCAACGCCGTCGACATCACGTTCACCGGCACAGATCAGACTCTCGTGCCGCTCGTGCTCAACCAGGCAGCCCTGGAGCTGCGGGAGGACGGGGCCGACCGCGCCCGGGTGCGCGCCGCGCGCCGCAGGCAGTACATAGCCGACCAGCTGACCCGCGCCGAGCAGGCCGCCGAGGAGAAGCGGGGTGAGGTGCAGCGCTACAAGGAAACGGAGCGCATCACGGATCTGACTGCCGAAGAGCAGAACCTCGTGCGGAGCATCAGCGAGTCCGAGCGGGAGCGGCAGCGCATCCAGGTGCGGATATCCACGCTGCAGGACGCAGTCGGCGCAGCCGACACGTTCGGGATCGAGGCACTGAACCGGCTGGCAGCGGTCGAGGGAACCGAGAACAACCCGGTGCTGTCATTCCAGATCCGCCGCCTGCTCGAGCTCTACGAGGACCGGCGCAGCATCACCGCCGGAGCGCTCGGCCTGCGCGATGACAACCCGCAGGTGCAGGCCATCGACCAGCGGATCCAGTCGAGCCACCGCTCGCTGCGCGGCGCCGTGAATGCCGCGCTCGAGGGGTTCCGGGGGCGCGACGGGGCCGCCCGGAACGAGATCGCGGCGCTGCGCCGCCAACTGATGTCCTACCCGGGCAAGGAAACCCAGATCGCGCAGCTCCAGCTCGAGGCCAGCATCCTGGAGGACACCTACCGCTACCTGCTCGCGCAGTTCCAGCAGGCGCAGATGCACGAGATGACGATCGCGCCCTATGTCGCGCTCCTGGACGGCGCCTCTCCGGGAATCGCGATCGGTACCAACCTGAGGCAGAAGATCCTGCTCGGGATCCTGGTGGGGCTGCTGCTCGGGCTCGGAGCCGCGTTCTTCCTCGAATACCTGGACCAGACCATCAAGAGCGTGGCGGACATCGAGCGGTCGGTCGGGACACCGGTCCTGGGGCGGATCCCGCTCGAGTCGAAGCTCACCAGGGCGAACGGCCGCAGCGGGCAGGTCGTGATTCTCAGCCAACTCAGCCCGGATGACCCGGCGGTGGAGGCGTTCCGGGCGCTGCGCACGAACGTGACGTTCGTGGGCGCGGAGCGGCCAGTACAGTTCATCACGCTCACAAGCCCCGGACCGGGAGAGGGCAAGTCCACCACGGCCGCCAACCTCGCGCTGGTGCTGGCACAGGGCGGCTCCAAGACGCTGCTGATCGACGGTGACCTCAGACGATCCCAGGTGCACCGCGCCTTCGGCCTGGTCCAGGAGCCGGGACTCACCGACGTGCTGATCGGAGAGGCCGGCCTGCGCGAGGCGATCCGGCCCGAGGTGGCCACGAACCTGGACGTGCTGCCTTCCGGGAAGTCGCCCCCCAATCCCGCTGAGCTCCTGGGCTCGGACGCGATGCGGAGGCTGGTCTCGGAGCTGAGGCGCGACTACGAGTACATCCTGATGGACACTCCGCCTTCGCTCCCGGTCACCGACGCGGCGGTCGTGGCCAGCATGTCGGACGCCACGATCCTGGTGTTGCGCAGCGGGGAGACGGAGGAGTCGGCCGCGCAGCGTGCCGTGGAGCAACTGCGCCAGGTGAGGGCGCGGATCGCTGGAGCCGTGCTCAACGGCGTAACGCGGGGCCGGGACCGCCACTACAGCTACTACAGCTCCGATCGCTCCACTTGGAGGCGGCACGGCGTAGCTAAGTCACTCCGCAAGCGCCTCATCGGAATGCTCTAAGTCCCTCTGTAACAACAAGTTACCGCCTCAAAACGCCCGGCTGACGCCGCGGCGCAAGATTCCTCACTGCCCGCCCGGTCTCCCGCTTGACCGGAGGGCAAGGGCAGACCGTCCTTGAAGATGCCTGACCCTGCACTTGGTTCTAGGGCGCACAGTGTGCGGCAGGCAGGGCCCCTAGGGTTTCGGCCCTAGGGGTCTTCTTCATTCCCACCTGTTCGATCGGGGGTCGTCGGCGCGCCCGCGTCAGCGGGACTCGATGATCTGATCACGCCGGGTCCCCACGCTCACGAACCGAATGGGCGTTTCCAGCAGAGTCTCGATCCGCTCCAGGTATGCCCGGGCCGCGGCCGGGAGATCCTCCAAGGTGCGGGCGTCTCCGGTCGGACGGCCCCAACCCGGCACGGTCTCGTAGATCGGCTCGACCCGGCCCAGCATGTTCAGGTCGGCGGGGACGTCGACGAGTTCCTCGCCGTCCACGCGGTAGCCCACGCAGACGGGAATCTCGGCCATGGTGTCGAGCACGTCGAGTTTGGTGAGCGCCAGGTCGGTGAGTCCATTCACCCGCTTGGCGTAGCGCCCCACGACCGCGTCGAACCAGCCGCAACGCCGCGGCCGCCCGGTCGTGGCGCCGAACTCCCCTCCCAGGGCGCGGAGTTGCTCCGACTCCTCCGGGCCGGCCTCGGAGGGCAGAGGACCGTTGCCCACGCGCGTCGTGTACGCCTTGATCACGCCCAGCACCGAGTCGATCGCCGTGGGACCGATGCCGGCGCCGATCGAGGCTCCACCCGCAGTCGTACTGGAGGAGGTCACGAACGGGTAGGTGCCGTGGTCCACGTCGAGCAGTGCGCCCTGTGCACCCTCGAGCAGCACGTTGCTGCCCGCGCGCAGCGCGTCGGCCGCGACCCTACCGGTGTCGGCCACGAGCGGAACCAGGATTGGCGCCAGGCGCTCGAGCAGCGCCACCTGCTCGTCTGCGTCAACGCGCTCCGCGGCCCCCATCATCTCAAGCACGTCGTTGGCCAGAGCGACGCGATCGCGCACGCGGGGGGCGCAGGCCTCCAGATCGCGCAGGTCGCCCGCCCGAATGCCGCGCCGGCCCGACTTGTCCTCGTATGCCGGCCCGATACCCCTGCCGGTCGTGCCGATCTTCTGGCGCTGCTCCAGGGCGCGCTCCACCACCTTGTGGTACGGACGCACGAGGTGCGCGCGATCGGAGATCGAGAGCCGCCCCACGACCTCTATTCCCTGCTCCTCGAGCTCGCGGATCTCTTCGATCAGCGTCTCGGGGTCCAGCACCACGCCGTTGCCGATGGCGCAGGCCGTGCCGTCGTTGAGAATGCCCGTTGGGATCTGGTGCAGTATGAACTGGTGGTCGCCCAGGACGACCGTATGCCCTGCGTTCGCCCCACCTTGATAACGGATTACCAGGTCGGCGTCTCGGGAGAGCACGTCCACGATCTTGCCCTTGCCCTCGTCCCCCCACTGGACACCCACCACAACCACACACCGGCGATCAGGACCGAACATGATTCTCCGCGCTGGTTGACGGACACAAAAAAAGCCCCGCGGGGTCCCGGCGGGGCATCCTTTGGAGCAAGCTATTCGGGAGGCGAGACCCCGTCAACCAAGCAGTCGCCGCACCGCAGCGGCAGTGACCTCGCCGGCCTCGATGGCGGCCGTCAGGTCCACCCGGTCCGCCGAATCGCGCGCCGTGTGCACCACTCCAAGTGTGTGCCAGTCGCCGCGGCTCACCGTCACACCGGACATTCCGGCACGGCCGAGCACCATGCCGTCCACGAAGGTGCCGATCGGCAGATTGCCGCGCGCGACGCCGGCGTCCGCGGCGGCGAAGGCGTCCATCAACGCGCTGCGCACGTCACCGTCGGTGAGAGAACCTGCCGCTGCGCCGCGAGCCCGGTGCGCGGTGAGCCGATAGGCGCCGCGACCGTCCACCCCGTCGAAGTTGACGAAGACGCCGCCGGGTGCGCCGCCTTCCACCCAGGCCCGGGCCCCGGCCATCCCGAACTCCTCGGCGCCGGTCACGAGCACCCCGACGTCCGCGCGCCCCGCCAGACTCTCGGCTGCGACAAGGGCCGCCACCACCCCGGTCGCATTGTCCACCGCACCCGGAGATCCGTTCCTGGGAGCGCCGAGGGAGAGCACCGCCCCGCCCCCGACAGAGAGCGCCACCGCCGGCAATACCACCCACCACGGGAGGGGTCCTACCAGTCTCCAGCCGAGCAGCGCGACGAGTCCGGCCGTACCGAGCCCGAGCGTCACGGTGGCCAGCACTCGGCCCCGCAGCGAGACCCGCTGGGACTTGCTGTCGGAGTGGGCGAGGAGCCACAGCGCCGGCGCGCCGCGCGTCGCGACCAGGTTCACGGCAGGCACCTCACCGCCCGCGACCGACAGGTGACCCGAGGCAACCCCCTGGACCAGGAGAGCAACGAAGGCCAGTGCCGCGACTCCGATGACGGCCACGGGCCATCCGGGAACGGAGATCACCAACAGAGGGGCGAGACCGAGAGCGACCCACCCCAGAGCCGCCCCCGCGATGGAGCCGGCCACCAGGGGTCGTGGAGACGCCTGAAACGCCGCACGCTCCACATCGAAGCCGATGGCCTCGAGCCGCTCCGCTATGGCGTCCTCGACCGGTCCCAGCGCCGCCGTACCCGGCAGGCGCGGCACAGCGATCCGGTGGAACAGCTCTCCGGCCCAGACCGAAGGCATCCGCGTGCTAGAGGAGATCGGCCCGCCGGAGCAGCTTGGTGATGCGATCGCGCTCCTTGGACCCGAGACCGGTGAGCGGCGGCCTCACCGGACCGCCCGGGAGACCGACAATATCCATCGCAAGCTTGACGCCCGGCACGCCGCGCCTCGTCACTATCTCGCTGTGCAACGGCGCCACCCGCTCCTGCGCCGCGCCCGCCCCCGCGCGGTCGCCCGCCTCGAACGCCGTCCCGATCTGGGCGGTGGCGTCGGGGGCGAAGCACGACACCGCCGCGATGGCGCCGGCGGCGCCGAGCTCGAGGGCCGCGTAGTAGAGAGCGCCGGAGCCGATGAACAGCGTCCAGTTGGGTGCGGCATCACGATACGCGGCGAAATTCTTGAGGTCGCCCGACGAGTCCTTGATCCCCCACACGTTCTCGTGCGACGCCAGCCCGGCAACCAGCGCTTCGCTGAGCGCGATGTGGGTGTACTTGGGGAAGTTGTAGAGCAGCAGCGGAACGGGAGATTGGTCGGCCACTGCCAGAAAGTGGCCCAACAGCCCGGCCGGCGTGATCACGGGCGCATAGTAGGTCGGCGCCCGCACCAACACCGCGTTGGCACCGCCCTCGGCGGCTGCGCGGCAGGCTGCGACAGTGGCGCGCGTGGACTCGCGTCCCGCCCCCGCCACCAGCCAGCGATCTTCCGGCACCACATCACGCAGCCACTCCAGCACCTGGCGGTACTCCTCCTCCGAGAGGAGCGAGGCCTCACCGGTGGAGCCGGCGGCCACGATGCCAGCCGCGCCTGCGCTCAGCATGGTGCGGGCGTGATCGCGCAGGTGAACCGGCGCCACATCGCCGGTAGATGGATCGAAGGGTGTGGTAATCGGGACCAGCAGCCCCCGAGGCCGCTCGCTCATCCGGGCATCATGTCGAACCCGTCGGTGAAGCCTTCGGGAAGGTCATCGGTCTCCTTGTTCTTGCTGCTCTTCCTGCCCTTTCCGCCCCCCTTACCCTTCTCCGGATCGACGCCTTCGGTCTCGATGGTGGTCGCCTTGCGGGAGAGGCGCCGCAGCATCTTTTGCTTGAGCTCGAAGTCGTCCGGATTGCTTGCGGCTCCCTTGGCAGTCTCGAACGTTACCACCCCTTCCGACACCAGATCCATCAGGTGCTGGTCGAAGCTCTGCATTCCGTACTGGTCGCGGCCTTCCTCGATGTAGTCCTTGATCTCGCCCACCCGGCTGCGGTCCCGGATCAGGTCGCGGATCGCCTCGGTGCACACCATGACCTCGACGGCCGCGCACCGTCCGTGCCCGTCGGCCCGCGGCAGCAGACGCTGCGACACCACGGCCTGGAGCGAGTCGGCGAGGCGCACGCGCGCGACCTCCTGCTCCTCCGGCGCGAACATCGCGACGATGCGCGCCACCGTGGTCGTCGCATCCGGAGTGTGCAGCGTCGAGATCAGCAGGTGCCCGGTCTCGGCGGCCTTCATCGCCGTGTCGACCGTCTCGGCATCGCGCATCTCGCCGATCTGGATGACGTCGGGGTCCTGTCGCATCGCCGCGCGCAGCCCCATGCGGAAGCTCTCGGTGTCCGGGCCGATCTCGCGCTGGGTCACCGAGCTGTTCACATCACGATGCAGGAACTCGATCGGGTTCTCCAGCGTCACGATGTGCTTGTTCATCTGTGAGTTTATGTGGTTGATCAGTGCCGCCATCGTGGAGCTCTTGCCGCTCCCCGTGACACCCGTGACCAACACCATGCCGCGTTCCTGCTCCGCGATCCGCTCCAGCGAATCGGGCAGGCCCAGCTTCTCGATCGTCGGAACCTCGAACGGGATCACGCGCATCACGATCATGAACGACGAGCGCTGCCGCAGGATGTTGACCCGGAAGCGCCCGATGCCGGCCGCTCCCCAGGAACAGTCGTAGTCGCGGATCTCGTCGATTCGCTGGCGGTCGGCGTCTATCGGGATGAGCTTCGCCGCGATGGCCTTGGTCTGCTCCGGCGTGAGGCGTTGCTTGGTCAGCGGCACCAGCTTGCCGTCGATGCGGGCCCGGAAGACGTCGCCGGCCTTGATGTGGATGTCCGACGCGCCGCGCTCGACCGCCGCCTTGATGATGTTCTCCATGCGCTAGTACCCGATCTCGGGGTCCACCAGGTTCTTGAGGCGCCGCCCCGTCAGGTAGCGGCCGATGTTGTCCAGTATCAACGCGGTCTCACGCTCCCAGAACTGCGCGGACACCGCGCTCACGTGTGGCGTGAAGAACACGCGCGGATTGCTCCAAAACGGGTGGTCCGCCGGCAAGGGCTCGGCGGCGAAGACGTCCAGCACGCATCCCGCCAGATGTCCCCGTTCAAGCTGCACCAGGAGCGCTCCCTCGTCCAGCAGTGCTCCACGCGAGCAGTTCACTACGAAGGCGCCCTCGGGAAGCGCCGTCAGTACCCTCTCATCCACCAGCCCGCCGGTCTCGCGCGTCTGGGGCGCGGCGATCACCAAGATGTCGCTCTGGCGCGCGAGGCGCACGGCGTCCCGGGGTCCGCCCACCCACTCGACGCCAGCCGGTCGCCTGCGTTCCGGGTGCCGTCTGATACCCCGCACCCGCATTCCGACGGCCGCGAGGCGCCGGGCGACCGCGCTGCCGACCCCCCCCAAGCCCACTATCCCGACGCGCGTCTGTGCCAACTCCCTCACCGGTACCGTGCCGTCGGTGAACGATTCGCGCACCCAGCGGCCCTCGTACTTGCCGGCCGCGGCCCAGTGGAAGCCCTGCGTGCAGAATGCGACCGCACCCAGCACCCAGTCGGCCAGGGGCTCTGCGTGGACGCCGCGCGAGTTCGTGAGAAGTGTACCACCTGCGAGTAGCCCGGGCGTGAGGCTCGCGCCCACTCCCGCGGCGGCCGAGTGGGCCCAGCGCAGCGCGGGGCCCGCGGCCTCGGCTACGGCCTTCGGAACGCCCCAGCCGAAGTAGAGCTCGGCCCCTCGCGCCGCCTCGACCCCCTCGCCCGAGCCCACCGCCCCGTCGCCGTCGCTCACGGCAGGCGCGGCCACGTTGACCACCCGCCAGCCACTCCCCAGCGCCCGCCGAATGGCGCTCACCGTCCGCACCGGGACCCGCCACACCGGTCGCGGGGAAGACAGGTCGACTACCGCCCGTCTCACTCCTCGACGGATACCGTGTAGGCCCCCGATGCCCGCATCAGCTCGAGCCGGACCTTGTCGTGTAGCCGCGCGGGCCCGCGCATCGAGATGTGCACGGTCATGCGATCGCCGCGCTGCTCGGAGCGGATCTCCTGAACCTCGAGACCGGCCTGCACCACAATGCGTTCTATCTCCGAGACAGCCTCGGGGCGCGGCTCGACGTCCAACGTCACGCGGGTCACTCCACCGTAGCGATTGACGTACTTCTCGAGCGGCCGCAACAGCCCCAGCACGAGCAGCACGAGCAGGGTCGCCCCCGTGGCCTCGAGAGTCGCTCCCGCACCCACCGCTATCCCGATTGCGGCCACGAACCAGATGGTGGCCGCGCTGGTCAGCCCACTGACGTTCCCCCGTGCGTGGAGTATCGTCCCCGCACCGATGAAACCCACACCGGTCACGATCTGCGCGGCGATGCGGCCGGGGTCTCCTTCTGGTCCCGCCAGGTAGATGGAGAGCTGCGTGTAGAGCGTGGCACCGACACAGATGAGGATGTTGGTCCTGAGACCCGCCGCCTTGCCGTGGAGCTCCCGCTCGAGGCCGATCGCGGCGCCGAGCACCATAGCCATCACGAGCGACCACAACAGGTCGAGACGCAGCTCGCGGACCAGGTCGGGCCAAATCGTGATCATGTTGTCGAAGTCGTCTCTGCGGCCGTCTGAAGGAAGCCCATCCGCTCCCGCACTTCGCGCATCGTCGCCCGCGCGACTACGCGGGCGCGCTCCGCTCCTGCCTCGAGAATGTCACGCACGCGCTCCGGTTGGCTCTTGAGTTCCGCCGCGCGCGCCCGTATCGGCGCGAACTCCGCCGCGATGTTGTCGGCTAGGACACGCTTGCACTCGAGGCAGCCCCAACCGGCGCTGCGGCACTTCCGGGCCACCTCCTCGACCGTGGCCGGCGGCGAAAACTGTCGGTGCAGGCTGTACAGGTTGCACACCTCCGGATCCCCGGGATCGGTCTTTCTCACGCGGGCGGGATCGGTCACTGCAGGGCGCAACAGCTGCCAGATACCGTCCTCCTCGTCGAGGATCCCGATCGTGTTGCCCAGGCTCTTGGACATCTTCGCCTGCCCATCGAGTCCCAGGATGCGCCGTGCCGGGCCCACGAGCGCGTCCGGCTCGGGGAAGAAACCCCTGCCGTAGCGCGAGTTCCACTTGCGGGCGATCTCCCGCATCAGCTCGACGTGCTGAACCTGGTCCTCACCCACGGGCACGACACCGGCCTTGTACAGCAACACGTCTGCGGCCTGCAGCACCGGATAGTTGAGCAGCCCGGCAAGCACGCTTTCCTGCCGCTGCGACTTGTCCTTAAATTGAGTCATCCGCTCGAGCTCTCCGAGCGGCGTAACCGACATGAACACCCACGCGAGCTCGGTGTGCTCGAGAACGTGCGACTGCACGAACAGCACGCACTTCTCTGGATCGAGCCCGGACGCGAGCAGGCTCACCGCCATGTCGAAGGTGCGGGAAGACAACTGCTCGACATCGTAGTCCTGGGTGATGGCGTGGTAATCGACGATGCAGAAGAAGCACTCGTGCTTTTCCTGCAGGTCGACCCAGTTCTTCACCGCCCCGAGGTAGTTGCCGGTGTGGAGCTCACCAGAGGGCTGAATGCCCGAAAAGACTCTTGCCATGGCGTCAAGCTATTGGGCCATTAGAGGGACCGCAAGGTGAGTGAACATACGGACTTACTGCACCTGGCGACCGCAGCGGCGGAGCGCGGCGCGGCGTACGTGCGCTCGGTGGAGCGGCCGGCGGATCCGGCCGCATGGAGCCTGAAGGGGGTGAGCGACTTCGTCACCCAGGTGGACCGCGACACGGAAGCGCTCATCGCCAACGCGCTGCTCGAGGGCGCCCCCGGCTCGGTAGTGCTGGGAGAGGAGCTCTCGCCGAACGCCGCGGCCGCGGATCTCCTCTGGGTGGTCGACCCGCTCGACGGGACCACCAATTACCTGCACCAGTATCCGGCATACGGCGTGAGCGTTGCCGCCGTTTCGGGCGGCGCGCTCGTGGCCGGCGTCGTAGTGGACGTGGACCGCGGCCTCACCTATCACGCAACAGCAGGGGGCGGTGCGTGGCAGGGAGAGCGTCGCCTCCAGGTGTCCCAAGTGAGCGACCCCGCCCACGCGCTGGTCGGGACCGGCTTCCCATTCAAGGTTCTCCACCTGCTGCCCCGGTATCTGCGGCAGTTCACGGTGCTGCTGGAGCGAACGAGCGGCATCCGTCGGGCCGGAGCGGCATCGCTCGACTTCGTGGATCTGGCCCAGGGCCGCTTCGACGGTTTCTGGGAGCTCTACCTGGCGCCCTGGGACGTCGCCGCGGGCACGATCATAGTGCGAGAAGCCGGCGGCGTGGTCACCGACCTCGACGGCAGCGAGGACGTGGTGCGGCACGGCGCCTTCGTGGCCGGCAACCCGGCCATCCATGAGTGGTTGCTCGAGGTGCTGCGGGAGTAGCCGGGCTGGCTCAGGCAGTTGCTGCGGCAGGTACCGTGGTGAGGATTCGCGGTCCCTCGGGCTCGATCACCACCGTGTGCTCGAAGTGGGCGGAGAGCGACCCGTCTGTGGTCACGACCGTCCACTTGTCGTCCAGCGTTCGGATCTCGGGACGCCCCGCGTTCACCATGGGCTCGATGGCCAGCGTCATGCCAACCTGGAGCCGGGCTCCGCGGCTGGGCTTGCCGTAGTTGGGGACCTGCGGCTCCTCGTGGAAGCTCGTACCGATGCCGTGGCCCACGAGCTCCCGCACGACGCTGAAGCCCGCGCCCTCGGCGATCTTCTGAACCGCGTGGCCGATGTCGCCCACGTGGTTGCCCGCAACAGCCTGCTTTATGCCACTGTCCAGCGCCTCGCGCGTCACGCGCAGCAGACGCTCTACGTCCTCGCTGACCTCGCCCACGGGCACCGTGGTCGCGGAGTCGGCATGAAGGCCTTCGAGACACACTCCACAGTCAATGCTGATGATGTCCCCGTCCTCGAGCACCCGCTCCGATGACGGCATGCCGTGCACGATCTCGTGGTTGATCGATGTGCACAGCGACGCCGGGAAATCGTACAGTCCCTTGAACGACGGTCGCGCGCCCGGGTGGCTGCGGATGAAGTCCTCCGCGATCCGGTCCAGATCCTGCGTGGTGACACCGGGAGCCACGTGGCCTGCCATCAGCGCCAACGTGTCTGCCAGAATCCGGCCCGCCGCCGCCATGGTCTCGACTTCCCGCGCAGACTTGATCGTGATCATTGGCCGATCGCCTCCTGCACCCGAGCGGCAATCTCCTCCACCGTGCCGGTGCCGTCCACCTCCACCAGCACGCCGCGCTCACTGAAGTAGGACACGAGCGGCTCGGTTTGTTCCCGGTAGACCTCGAGGCGCTGCTGGATTGCGTCAGGAGTGTCATCGCTGCGGCCCTCCCGAGCGGCCCGGCCCAGCATCCGGCGCAGCAGCTCGTCCTCGGGCACCTCGATGAACAGCACACGATCCACCGCCGACCCGC
>JAUVTI010000033.1 GCA_030601605.1 Gemmatimonadales bacterium | reverse complement strand
CGCGCCCCTTGCGCGGGAGGAATCCGAGAAAAGTGTAGCGGTCGGCGTAGAACCCCGGGATGCTGAGAGCAGCCGCCACGGCCGAGGGCCCGGGGACCGCGACTACCGTTGCGCCCAGCTCGCGCGCCCGGCGCGCCAGCTCGGCGCCCGGATCGCTCACCGCGGGGGTGCCGGCGTCGGCGATGACGGCTACGTCGTTGCCGCCGCTCAGGAGCTCCAGCAGGGAGTCGAGCCGCCCCTCCGGCGAGTGGGCGTGATAGCTCAGCACCCTGGGCCGGGCCCCGGCGTGCTCGAGCAGCACGCGCGCCCGGCGGGTGTCCTCGGCGGCCACGGTCGGGACCGCCCGCAACACCTGCTTGGCGCGGTCAGAGAGATCTCCCAGGTTGCCGAGCGGTGTGGCTACTACGTAGAGGGTCCCCGCGCTCACCAGCTCACGGTCCAGGGCAGGCGGTCGTAGAATCCCGCCTTCTGCAGGAGGAAGCGATGCCCACGCGTACCCCCCGCGAGCACCTTGGGAGCGGCGCCCGGCGCGACCACCTCCAACTCCTCCAACAGCGACAGCGTCCAGTCGGAAAGCGCGAACACGAGCTCCTGCGGCGTGGTCACGAGGTCGGCCGGATCCTCTCCCCTGGGAGCGCCGATCACCTTCAGTGCCTGGTGCACGTTGGCCTGCAGACCCCGTATCCGCTCGACCCACTGCCTGGCCTTGCCCGGCACCTCAGCCTCGGCGGCATCGGCGATGGCCCAGAACGCCTCCCTGTAGGTCTCCAACAGCTGCGGCGACGCCTGCTCGGGCAGCTCGCCGACCGAGGGCAGGACCCACGCGGCGACCTCGGGTTGGGCACCGTCCTCATTGGCCTCGAACAGCCCCTCCACGTACTGCTGCACGGTGAGCCCGTCCAGCGGCTCGTGGAAGTAGCCGTTGCGGAACACGCCCTCATGGAACCGCAGGTAGTTGACCCGGCCGTTTGAAATGAGCTCGAGGACCCCCGTGAACTGCTCCGCCATGAGATCCGGGAGCAGCCGCTCCGGGTGCTCGGCGTCCAGCGGACGGCGCGTGGCTGAAGTCGTGCAGCCGCCGCACATCCACGCCAGCTGCTCCCGTGGAGCCGCGCAGTAGACGATCTCGCCGCGCTCCGCCTCGCGCTTGAAGTGCTCGAGCGCCGACGGGATCGTGCGCACCTGGCGCCCGTCCTCCATGTACGAGATCACGGTGGCGAGCTCGCCGCGCTTGAGCACCAGGAGGGTGACCTCGGTCGGCAGGTAAACGGCTATGAAGCCGTCCACCTGTCCGTCCCGGTCCGCCTTGGCGAAGTGGAGCAGCTTGTCCAGGTAGATGAACGCCAGGCGCGTCCGGTGCAGGAGCACCCGCTCGTGCGGGAAGCTCAGATCGGCGAGCCTCACCGAGGTATCTGCCAACAGGGCTGTGCTGAGGCGCATAGGTAGGGAATAGTACGAAGGCGGCGCGGGACTCGCAGCCCCACGCCGCCTCGAAGACCTCGGGACCGGCCCCGGCTAGCCCAGGTGCTGCTCGAGCTTCTCCACCAAATATGTCTTGGGGACCGCCCCAACGACCGTGTCCACGTGCTCGCCGTTCTTGAAGAACAGAACGCTCGGGATCGAGCGGACGTTGTACTTCATGGCCGTCATCTGGTTCCCGTCCACGTCCAGCTTGGCAACCTTCACCCGGCCCTCGTATTCCTCGGCGATCTGCTCGATGACCGGCGCCACGATCTGGCACGGCCCGCACCAGGTGGCCCAGAAATCAACGACCGCCACCCCCTCGTGCTGTTCGATCTCCTGGGAAAAGTCCGTGTCGCTCACCGCCACGGGATGTGTCACTGCCATGTCATACTCCTGATCATTAATTATGTTAGGCGCGGTCGTCGGCCGCGGGGCCGACCTGCGCGCACTCACCTACGGAGGGTCCGTGACCGAACCCGAGGCTCGAATCGCCCACGTCGGCATAGCCGTCGCCGACCTGACCGAGGCCGTCGGCTTCTACCGCAACGTGTTGGGCCTCGAGCCGTCCCCACCACAAACAGCGGATGGGGCCCGAATTGTTTCCGTCGCTCTCGGCGACGTGGAGGTGGAACTGCTCACCCCCGAGTCGCCCGAAAGCCCCATCGCCAAATTCCTGGCCAAACGGGGCCCCGGCATCCACCACATCTGCTACCGCGTCCCCGACCTCGACCGGGCGCTGGCCCGCTGCCGCGAGCTTGGGCTTCGCCTCGTGGACGAGGCTCCCCGCGCCGGCGCGGGCGGGCGCCGCGTCGCCTTCATCCACCCCAAGGCGACGAGCGGCATCCTGCTCGAGTTGACAGAGTAGCCGGGTCAGGCCGTCTGTGGGCCTATCCGTCCGGGCACGCCCGGGCGGGATTGCCGGCTGCCGCGAGATCCACGTTCGACACCAGCCACCCATTTCCGAACCGGGTGAGGGTGAACGGGACCACCGGCCGGCATCCCATGCGCGTGAGCTGCACCCGCACGACCCGCTGCTTCTCGTCCATGCCCAACTGGGCTCCCGGGGCGAGGATCTCGTACTCTTCGTTCTCGAGATAGATGCGCATTACGGTGAGGCGCCGCTCCACCTCGTCCGGGTTCATGTAGTTCTTGACCCGACCGCGGTCGCTACCCCACAGATCGGCCATCCCCACCAGCGAGTTGGCGCGTACCGCGTTCATGAACGCTTCAACGGCGGCCTCCGGACTGGACGGCGCCGGCGCGCCGCCGCCTCCGCCGCTGGAGCACGAACCGACCGTGAGGATGGCGCCGAGCAGCGCTATACTTCTAGTCATCCGCAATCTTAGCATCGCGGTCGAACCTAAACGGATGCTTATGGCGGGGCAAGCGCAGATGCGCCTTTACGTGAACATCGACCACGTGGCGACCGTCCGGGAAGCGCGCCGCACCGACGAGCCAGATCCCGTCGAGGCGGCAATGGCCTGCGAGCGGGCCGGAGCGGACGGCATCACCGCGCACCTGCGGGAGGACCGCAGGCACATCAACGACGAGGACGTGCGGCGGCTGGCGGCCGGCGTCACGACCGTACTCAACCTGGAGCTGGCCACCGCCGAGGACGTGCTGTCGGTGGTAACCGGACTCGCCCCGCACCAGGCCACGCTCGTGCCGGAGCGGAGGGAGGAGATCACCACCGAGGGAGGTCTCAGCCTGGGGGCGCCGGGCACCCTGGCCGAGCCCCGCCTGGTCGAGGCGATCGATCGGATGAAGGCGGCCGGCATCCGGGTGAGCCTGTTCATCGACCCGGATCACGTCACAATCGATCGCGCGGCAGATCTCAGCGTCCCCGCCGTGGAGCTGCACACGGGCGAGTACGCCAACACCTATCGCGACTCCGACGTGGCCCTCGAGCGCCTGCGGGAAGCGGCCCGCCACGCGCGTGTGTCGGGCCTCGCCGTGCACGCCGGCCACGGCCTCACGTATCGGAATGTGACGCCGGTCGCAGCGATTCCCGAGATCGAAGAGCTGAATATCGGGCACAGCATCGTGAGCCACAGTATCATGGTCGGGATGGAAGCCGCCGTGCGTGAGATGCGCGCACTGATCGATGCGGCGCGTTGACCGGCCGGGGAACGACTCATAGTTTGGCGTCGATGAATCAACAGATGGGATTGTCGGAATTCTTCGCGATGGAGGCGAGCGAGTATCTCGAGCGCCTCGACGCCGTGGTGTCCCACAGCGGCTCACCGAACCTGGACGAGCTCGTGGGCCTCGCCCGCCAGCTGCGTGGATCGGCCCTCATGGCCAAGCAGGCGCCCATCGCGACGGCAGCCGCCTGCTTCGAGCGCTTCGCCCGCTCGGTGCAGGAGGGTCGGCGTGAGTGGGACGAGGCCACCCGGCAGACCGCGATCCGCGCGGTGGACGACTTCAAGATCCTCGTGCGCCAGCTCGCCACCTGGTCGGAGGCCGAGGACGCCAAGGCGTCCGCCCTCGCCGAGGAGCTCGATCCCGGGGGCGCGCGTCCGTCCGTGGAGCAGGCGGCGGAACAACTGGACAGCGGCACGCGCGCGTTCATCGGACGCGAGGGTGCGGCCGTGGCCAGCGCGCTGGATCAGACGGCCAAGTCGCTGCAGCAGAATCCGGAGGCCCAGGAGCCCCTCGAGCGTCTGATCACCGGGATGCAGCCGCTGCGCGGCCTCGCCATGCTCGCCGAGCTGCCACCGATGCCCGACGTGCTGGACGGCGTGGAGCAGGCGGTCGCGGAGATCGTCAAGCGGAGCGGGCCGGTGGAAGACGCCGCCCTGCTATTCAGCTCCGCGGCCAAGGCGCTCTCCCGCGCAACGCGCGAGATCTCGACCGACGGACGTGCGGACGCGGACTCGCAGGAGTTTCGGGACTTCGCAGCCAGGCTCGGCAAGCTGCTCGACCTGGGCGAAGACCTCGAGCCGATCGGGGCGCTGTACCACGATGATTCGGGGCCGCACGTAGTTCAGCGTGGCACCGCCTCGGTGCAGCCCGCAGAGCTGGGGCGGCTGGAGGTCGTCTCACACGGCGAGCACCTCAGGCTCGCCGCGGACCAGCTCGAGCGAGCGCAGTCGTCCGCCCAGCGAGAGCTGCGGGCCGGGACGCTGGCGGCCACCTTCCGCGCGCTGAGCGTGGCGGGCGGCGGGCCGCTGCAGGAAGCGGTAGCTCGGTTCGCGGCCGCGGCGCGGCAGGCGGTGGGCCGAGGCGCCGCATCCGAGCAGACCAGCGAGTTCGCGGCCCAGCTGCGTGAGGCGGGAGTGGTGCTCTCGGAGCTGGACGACGCGAACGAGGGTCTGACAGTCGAGCGCCTCGCCGCGATCACGTCGGTCATGTACACGCTCCCAAGCGAAGCGGAGCCCGCCGCCGCTGCCACGCCGGAAGCTCCGGCCGAGGGAGCGCTCTCGCGACCTCCCGCCGACTCGGTGGCCGTCGCCCCACCCGTGGCACCCGTGTTCGAACCGGCACCGAAGCCGCAACCGGTCGTGACTCCGCCCAGGCCGCCTGCGCAGGCCACGCCGCCGGTCGAGCCCGCTCCTGAGCCGTTGACGACCACCGAGCCGGCCGCGGAGCCGGCGCCGCGTTCGGGCGTGGGCGAAGAGACTCCGGACCTGCCGGGCAGCTGGGTGCGCTACCAGCGGTACGCCGACACGCTGGGGCTGGGAGAGCCCTCCCTGGACGAGCTTCTGGCCGGCCCCCCAGCGGATCCCACGGCGGCGCCGGCGGCCCCTGCGGCTCCCGCCGAAGAAGTGGTGATCCCGATCGCCCAGCTGTGCTACAGCGGCGAAGCCGCGCTCAGGTGCGCGGTGAGCCTGCGCACGCAGATCCGCACCGCGCTGGAGGCCGGGCAGGACAGCGCCGACCTTCGCGACCTCATTGAGGAAGCCCTCGATCTCGTCGAACTCGGACTCGAGCAGCACGAGTAGCGCCCGTCGCCTTCGCTGGTCGGGGGCGCTGGGCGTAGCTGTCTCCATCGCCCTGTTGTGGTGGTCCCTCCACGATGTGGACCTGGGCGAGCTCTGGGCCCGCCTGCGTGGCGTTCACGTCCTTCCGTTGCTGGCTGCGGTCGTGGTCGTGACGCTGTCGTTCCCCGTCCGCACCATACGGTGGCGCTACCTGCTGCGCTCCGAGGGAAGCGCGCTTCCGTTCGCGCCGCTGTGGCACGCCACGGCGATCGGCTTCATGGCCAACAACCTGCTGCCGGCCCGCGCCGGTGAGCTGGCCCGCGCCTACGCCGCGCGCAAGCTGACCGGAGTGCGGTTCTCGACCGCGTTCGCCTCCATCGCGGTCGAGCGGGTGCTCGACGGCATCACCCTCGTGGCGCTGCTCACCGTCGCCATCTGGGCGGGCGGGTTCGCGCCGGGCACGGCCGTGGGCGGCCTGACCCTGGTCGGAGTGGCGCGCGGCGCCGGCATCTTCTTCAGCGTGTTGCTCGCCGTCGCACTGTTCCTCGTGCACTGGCCCGGACCGGCGATGCGGATGGCCCGGCGAACTTCGCACGCCGTACTTCCTCAGCGCTGGGCCGCGCGCGCAATGGACTTCCTGGAGGGAATGCTGTGGGGACTCGACGCACTGCGCCGGCCCACGAGCTTTCTCGTCGTGATGTTCTGGTCGTTCGCGGTGTGGCTCATGTCGAGCGCGTCGCTCTGGCTCGCGTTCCTCGCGTTCGACATCGAGGTGCCGTGGTCTGCGGCCCTCTTGCTCCAGTGCCTCATATCGTTCGGGGTGGCGCTCCCCTCGTCGCCGGGCTTCTTCGGGCCGTTCGAGGCGGTCACCCGCGTCACGCTCGCGCTCTACGGGATCGAGGCCGGCCGCGCCGTGTCATACGCGTTGGGCTACCACTTCAGTACGTTCGTGCCCATCACGGTGCTCGGCATCTGGTCACTGTCGCGCGCTCACCTGCACCTGGCCGACTTGCGTGCGGCGGAGGCGGAGGACAACGCCGATGCCTGACCTGGTGACCGCCGCGGCCCACGCCAAGGCGAACCTCTTCCTGCGCGTCCTGGCGCGCGAGAGCTCCGGCTACCACACGCTCGAGACGCTCTTCACCCTGCTCGAGCTGCACGACGATGTGGCCGTGGAGCGGACTGAAGCGGGCATCGAGCTCGACGTGGAGGGCGCCGACACCGGCCCGGCGGAGGAGAACCTGGCCTACCGGGCCGCGGAGATGGTGCTCGATGCCACGGGCCGCCGGTTCGGAGTGCGGATTGGGCTCACGAAGCACATCCCCGTCATGGCGGGACTGGGCGGCGGCTCCAGCGACGGGGCGGCGGCGCTGCACGCCGTGAACCGGCTGGCCGAGAACGCCGTGCCGCAGCACGAGATCCTCCAGTTCGCGGCCAAGCTCGGGAGCGACGTGCCCTTCTTCGCGTCGGGGGCCCCGTTCGCGCTCGCGTGGGGACGCGGGGAGCGCCTCTTCCGGCTCACGCCGCCGCCCGCCGCTCCAACGCTGCTCGTCGTGCCCCGTTTCGGAATCAGCACCAAGCAGGCCTACGAGCTGCTGGCGCAGACCCGTGCGCACGAGGAGCGGCGCGGTGCCGTGGCCCTGGAGGCGGAAGCGTTCGGTTCCTGGGGCGCGATCGGGCGGCTGAGCGGGAACGACTTCGAGGCGCCCGTCTTCGGCAAGGAGCCCGAGCTGCACGAGCTGTTCGAGCGCCTCGCCGAGACTCGCCCTCTGCTGGTCAGGCTGTGCGGCTCCGGCTCGGCGCTGATCGCGGTCTATCGCAGCGAGACCGACCGGGACGGCGCGGAGCTGACGATGGGGCAGCGGGACCACGGCCTCATCGCTACAAAGACGCGGGACGCGCCGCTATTGGGTGGTTAGAAAGGCCAGCCTGGAGGAGAGCTCGAACTGGCTGACGTCCTTGAGGTCGGGCGAGATGGATTCGAGCAGCTTGGACAGGGCCTGCGTCGCGTAGGAGTAACCCTTCCGGTCCGGAGCCTCCGCACCGCCCACCATGGGGCGCTGCCTGGGCTGCATGTCGAGCAGGCGGCGATCGACCGCTCCTCCCTCGAACCGGCCCTCGAATTCCTGCACGAAGATCTCCAGATTCCCGATCATGTTGGGGAGCTGCTGCTCGCCGAGCCCCGAGAAGTCCACCTTACCCACCGCGACGCTGAGCCGCCGCAGCGTGCCGGCGGCCGTGGCGTAGAGGTCCACGAACGCCGGGGCGACCGGAGCCGCTTCGGCCCCGGACTGGCTGCTGCGGCCCCCGAGGGCGCCGAACCCGACCAGGGAATCCCGGGCCATGAAGATGCCGCTCGAGCGCTGGCGCAGCCCTTCAGTGAGGCCTCCCCCGCCTACCCGCCGCGCTTCCTCCACAATTCCCCGGGGCGTGCAATAGACGGCAATGACGTGCGAGTCGTAGGGTAGCCCTACCTCGCCGTCCTCGAGCCGCAGGCTGAGCGCAGAATCGCCGAAGGCGAAGGAGCTCACTGTGGTCCACGAGGGCACTTCGCTCAGGCGCTGCCCCGGCACGACGACGACCTGAAGGCCCGCACCGCGCAGGCCGTCCGCGGCAGCCGCCATCGAGGACTCGTCCTCGGCGGCCAGCCAGATCTCGGGCACGGGGTAGTTGGCCTTCATGCGGACTTCGGCGGGCGCCAGTCCGAGTGAGGGCGCGGCGCCGGCCAAGTCGACCTCGCCGTGGGGGGGATTGGAGACCACCAAGATGTAGGTTGTCACAGTGCGCTAAGCTATCCCTGAGTCCACCCCCTGTCTACGCAATTAGCCACCCGGGGGACTGTGACGCGCGACACATCCAGCAATCTCGAATCGGCGCTATTAGAGTGTCAGCATTCCCACCGCACCCGCGGTAACTGCGGGGGCGCCCGCTCCATAACGCGGCGCGAAGGGGGGTTGGTGTCGCGTTCCGGATTCACCCTCATAGAGTTGCTCATCGTAATCGTCATCATCAGCGCGCTCCTCACCTTGGCGATGCCGAAGGTGAAGACCTACGTGCTGCATGAGACGGTGCGCTCGGCGCGCAGGGAAGTCACCACTCACCTGGCGCGTGGTCGCGCCACTGCGGTCTTCCGCGGCTGCAGGGCCGTCCTGCACCTGGAACCCGCGACTTCCCGGGTGTGGATCACGGCCTGCTCGACCCAGGGAACGGGCATAGACACCGTAGGATCGGTGGACGACTTCCAGAGCCACTTCGGAGTCGCGTTCACCTCGGACGGCGACTCGGTCCTCTTTACGCCGCAGGGCGTGGCGCTGGCCTCGGCATCCATCTCGATGACGTTCTCCAAGAACGGCTGGACCGAATCCCTCGCCATCACGCCGGTGGGGAGGCCCGTGTGGTGAGCGGCGAGCGCGGCTTCACCCTGGTCGAGATGATCGTGGCGGTCACGATCTTCACGTGGGCGCTGCTCTCGCTGCTCGGGGCCAACGTGCTCGTGGTCCAGCTGCTGGCGGCGGGCGACCGGGCGACCACGGCGTCGTTCTACGCACGGGAGCGGCTGGAAACCATTCGCGGGATGAGCTGTGCCGCCATGGCGGACGGGAGCGAGACCCGGGGCGGCGTCTACGATCTGACCTGGGATCTGGAGCCCGCATACGGTGGCTCCGTGCGCATGGTCGAGCTCCTGGTCACCTATCCCGCCCGGCCCAACGTGATGCGTACCGACACCATCGAGACGTCTGTCCTGTGCACGCGCTGAACCGCCGCGGCTTCACGCTGATCGAGATTCTGGTGGTGATGGGCCTCCTCGCCGTCATCTTGAGCGCGGTCTACCAGTCGATCGGATCCACCCAGCGCCTCACGAGCACGCAGGTGCAGCGGCTGCACGTGCAGCAGAACACGCGGGCGGCGGCCCTGTACCTCAGCTACGCGCTGCGGGAGCTGGACGCGAGCGATGGCGATCTCAAGAGCGCCAGCGCCACCTCCGTAAGGATCCGCAGCATGCGCTGGGCCGGCGTGCTGTGCACCGACCCGCAGGCCACGGTCGGGGGCGTCGGGTTCATGCTGCGCAACTCGTTGCTGTTCGGTGTGCGGGCGCCCAACTCGATCCTCGACTCGATCCTGCTGTTCCGGGACGGCGACCCCACTGCTCGGACAGACGACCGCTGGCTGGTCGGCGGCCTGCAGAGCGTCTCGAACGGCAACTGTCCGGATGGGGCGCCTGGTACGGTGATAATCACCGCCATCTCGGCTGCCTCGGGCGGCGCCGACTCCGCGCTCGTGGGGATAACGGCTGGGGCGCCGATCCGCGGCTTCCAGGTCGAGGAGATATCGCTGTGGGACAACGCTGGAGAGCGCTGGCTCGCGCGCCGCTCAGCCGATCGCGGGGGCAGCTGGACGGCGATGGAGATGCTCGTAGGGCCGCTCACGGTCAACGGCCTGCAGTTCGCCTACTTCGACTCGACCGGCGCCGCAGCCACCTCGGTAACTGAGGTGGCCTCCGTCGGACTGGTGGTGCGGGGACGCTCGCCCAAACCGGCACATCTGAGCTCGGGCGGCATCGGGTACGTGCACGACTCCGTCATCACGCGCGTCACGCTGCGCAACAACCAGGGGTTCTAGCATGACACAGCAAGCCCGTTTGACTCAGCGCATGGAGGACGAACGCGGCATCGCCCTGCTGCTCACGATCCTGGGGATCGTGGTCATCGGGGCTCTCATATCCGGTTTCTTCATGTCGGCAATGTTGGAGAACCGCGCCGGTCAGAACTCCCGCCGGGTGGAGCAGGCGTTCGCGGCCGCCGAGTTCGGCGTCACCGAGACGATCGCCGCCTGGAACGTGGGAACGTGGAACGCCCTTGCGGCCAACCAGACCGACTCGATCAGCGGCACTTCGCCAGGCGGCTCCGGCACGTACACGGGCGAGGTTCGCCGGCTGAACAACGAGATCTTCCTGGTGGACGTCACCGGTCAGAGTTCCGTGGGGCAGGCGCGCCAGCGCATCGGCGCGTTCGTGAAGCTCCGCTCCCTGATGTTCGACATCAGTGCGGTGCTCACGACTCGCGGCCCCAGCACGTTCGCCGGCAACGCCGCCCTCGACGGAACCGACCGCATCCCCGCGGCCTGGACCAGTTGCCCGCCGCTCGAGGGGACGAAGTCGGGCATACGGACTCCCGACGCATCCGACCTCGATTTCAAGGGAGGCTGCGCCGGCGCCAGCTGCGTAACGGGAAGCCCCAAGATCGACGAGGACCCGACGCTGGGCGATGACACCTTCTTCGACTACGGGGACAGCGACTGGGCGACGCTGGTCTCACTCGCCACCAAGCGGCTCCCCGGCGGCAACTACCAGAACATCGGACCCCGGTTGAACGGGGCGGGCAAGTGCGACATATCCCAGCAGAAGAACTGGGGCGATCCGCTCAACCCCGACCAACCGTGCGGCAGCTTCCTGCCGGTCATCCACATCAACGGGGACGCCTCGCTGAACACCGGCGTCGGCCAGGGGCTGCTCCTGGTGGACGGCGACCTCTCGGTTCAGGGCAACTTCGAGTTCTACGGGATCGTGGTCGTGCGCGGCTCGCTCAAGGCGGTGGGGACCGGGAACAAGTTCAACGGTGGCGTGCTGGCGGCCAACGTGGACCTGGACGACAACAGCATCATCGGAACGGTCGACCTCGCGTTCTCGAGCTGTGCGGTTGCGCGGGCGCAGCAGGCGGGCGCCGCAGGGAGCCCACTGCGCTCGAGGGGGTGGATCCAGCTGTTCTAGGCCAGGACACAGGCAGGTTTCGGGACCGCCGGGCGGCGCGCAGCTTGCCCGGCGGTCTTTTCTTGCCGGGGACGCGCCCGAAGATTACCCGTAAATCAGTTGACCAGAGGGGCGAAAGTCCCAAGAATTGGATGATCCTCTCAGGGGGGGTACCCATGGCCACCGTGCTGGTAATCGACGACGACGAGGTCAGCCGGCTCGCAGTGGGATCGGCGCTCGAGGCAAACGGCCACGAGGTTCACTACGCACCCAATGGAGAGGTGGGCCTGGAGTTCTACGGGAAGTCGCCCACCGACGTAGTGATCGTCGACCTGGCGATGCCAGTGATGAACGGGCTGCGCACCATCCAGGAGCTGCGGAAGAACTACACAGGAGCGCGCATCATCGCCATGTCGGGCGTGAGCCCCGAGCAGCTCCCCCTCGCCGAGGAGTCCGGCGCCCTGAGGTCCATGGCGAAGCCGGTGAACCCCACCGAGCTGCAACAAGCGATCGAAGAGGTCATGCGGCGCTCGATGGGTTGGGAAGGCCCGGTGGACTGACGCCCCTCGCCATCGTTTCCGGTACCTATTAGCATCCCGGGTGAGGTCGCGCGCCCGGCGCACGACACTGGCCCCTCGTCCAATGGCAGGACGCCGGTCTTTGGATCCGGCAATGATGGTTCGAATCCATCGGGGCCAACTGGACTTATGCCCGCCCTGGGTGAGCTTCTGGGTGAGGTTCGTACCCACCTTCACACCGCCTTGATGTTCCGCTGCCCGCCATCCACCACGCGCTGGAGCTACTCGGCGGCCGATTGAAGTTCCTATGCGGAGTCGCCGGGGTCTTCTGAGGCAAGCAAGGCGAGCAGATGATACGGACAACCCTGCGAACTCCAGAGTTCTGGACGAAGACCGCTCTCATAGTAGGGTGCGTGGCCGCGGCGGTGACGGCCTCGTTCGTCCTATCCATCGCGGGGTCGACGTTCGGGAATCTGCGCTTTGCCTTTGAGCCGCTGGAGCCCGCCGCGCTCTTCAGCGCGCGCGCCTTGCATGAGGGTGGCATCGCCGCTGCATACCCGAGCGATTGGACGACGTCCGACTACCCGCTGATCCTGACCCCGTATCCGCCCGTCTTTCACACACTCTGGTTGGGGGTCGCCGCGCTCCTCGGCGGCGACGAGTCCTATCTGCCCGGTCGGATCCTGGCCACGCTGGCCTTGATCGTCACGGTCGTTCTGATCTACCGATGCTGCCGCACGCAGGAAACGAACAAGCTCGTGGCACTCCTGTTCTCCCTGACGTTCCTCACTGCGGTACCCGTCGCCGCATGGGCCGGTCTCACGCGCGTAGACGTCCCGGGAATCGCATTCACGCTGACGGGCCTGTGGTGGTACCTGCGAACCGCCGATCGGGAAGATCGCTCCTATCTCCTCGCAACCATTCCCTTCATCCTGGCGGGTCTCACGAAGCAAAATCTCGTGGCCGCCCCGGGGGCCGTCATTTTGGCCGAGTTGTTGCGCCGGCGGTTCGGTCGCGCCGGTGCCCTGGCCAGTATTACCGCCGGTGGCGTGCTCACCGTGTTCGTCGTATTGAACACCGCGAGTGGCGGCGGGTTCTTCAACGCGACGTTCCGCTCGCTGGCGGACGAGATCTTTCTCATGGCGGGCGCTCGCCTGGCCTTGGGTTTTCTGGTGAGCACCGGTGTCATGCTCGTGCTCACGGTTCTGGCCCTCGTGCCCCTCGCGCGCCGGAAGGTTCGGCAGCCCGCGGTGCTCCTGTACGTCCTGCTGTCACTGGGAATGCTGGCCATGACCATCGGGAAGCCGGGCGCCAACGTCAACTACTACATCGAGCCAATCGCCGCCCTGTGCGTCGCCGGCGCCGTCGGCCTTTCGACCATCCTCAGGATCCACGCGCGCCTCGCGCCGGTGGCAGCGGGGGCCTTTGCCGCATCGCTCGCGTTGGCAGGGGCGAGCGATATCCCACAGTTCAGAGAGCGCGCCGCGACCAACGCCGCCCTGGCCAGTCGTCACTCCACCCTGTATCAGATGCCCCGCGAGATCATCGAGGCGGGGCCGGTGCTGGCACCGCCGAGCTCGTTCTTACTCTTTGCCGAACCCCGGCCCGTATTGTACAGCAACGACAACTGGACCTTTGGAGCCATGGCCGCGTGGGGCAAGATGTTCGACGCCGAGCGAGTGATTAGTGACCTGAGCTCCCAGCGGATCAGCGCGGTTCTCACCACTCCCACCAAGCTCGGCGCGAAGGACTGGCTGTTCATCGCGGATTGGAGGCGGGGGTGGAATTTCTGGTCGGTTCCCGGATTCAAGGAGGCCTTGTTCGAGTCATACGACTACATTGAGGACGAATCGCCTTTGGGGTTTCTCCTCTTCCTGCCGAAGCGCCGGGACCCACCGTCCGGGACCCCTGACGGCGATTAGCGCGGACAACGAACGTGGATAAGGACTACGGGCTCGCGTATCGCGAACTGTTCGAGAACCACTGGTGGTGGCGCGCCCGAGAGGACGTCATCGTCGAGACGCTTCGCCGCTACAGACCGGCCGACGGATGGCGAGCTATTCTCGATGTCGGATGCGGTGACGGTCTCTTCTTCGATCGTCTGGCGGAGTTTGGGGAGGTCATCGAGGGCGTCGAGCCTGCCGCGGAGCTGGTCACCCAATCCGACGAACGCCGAGGCACCATTCACATCACGGGGTTCGACGAGAGCGTCCAACCGCAACGGCAGTATTCCCTCATCCCCATGCTCGACGTGCTGGAGCACCGCCCGAAACCCGTGGAGGCGCAGCGACGCGTGGCCGGTCTTCTCGAGCCGGGGGGATTGTTCATCGCGACGGTGCCGGCCTTTCCGATCCTGTGGACCCGACACGACGACGTGAATCACCACTTCATCCGGTACACCAAGAAGACCTTCGGCGAGGTGGCCCGGTCGGCGGGGCTCCACGTCGCGCACCAGGAGTATTTCTTTCAGTGGACCTTCCCGGCAAAACTCCTGCTCCGCGCAGCGGAGCGTGTGCTCCCCTCGGGAGACGCCGTCGAGAAGGTGCCGGCGCCGTGGATCAACTCCACATTGCTCCGATTGAGTCGTCTGGAGCGAAGTGTGTTTCGCGGGTTCCCCCCGTTCGGCAGTTCCCTCATCGCCGCGTGTCATACCGAGGCCGCGGGAGAGTGATCTCGAGATCATGATAGACACCGGGAAGACCGCGAGCGTCGACGACCGACAGCTTCTGTCCGTCATCGTCCCGCTCCATGACGAAGAGAGTGGCTTGCACCTTCTCGTCGAGCAACTCACGAAGGTGCTCGACGGGCTCGACATGGACGCCGAGGTGATCCTTATCGACGACGGCAGCGAGGATCGCACGGCGGCGCTTGCAGGCGAGTTTGCCGCGTCGGACTCGCGCATCAAGCTCGTGGTGCTATCGCGGAACTTCGGTCATCAGGCCGCGATCTCCGCCGGGATGGACTATGCATCCGGTGATGCGCTGGTGGTCATGGACGGTGACCTGCAGGATCCGCCGAAGGAGATTCCCAGGTTCGTCGCAAAGTGGCGCGAGGGTTACGACGTCGTCTACGCGGTCCGGCGGAGTCGCAAGGAGGGCCCGCACAAACGGGCGGCGTACTGGGTGTTCTACCGATTGCTCCGGCGCGTATCGATGATCGAGGTTCCACCCGACAGTGGTGACTTTGGTCTGATCGATCGCCGTGTCGTTCAGCTCCTCAGGCAGATGCCGGAGCGCAACCGGTTCCTGAGGGGGCTGCGGTCGTGGGTGGGCCTGCGGCAAGTAGGCGTCGATGTCGACAGGCAGGTGCGATCGGCGGGCGCGTCGAAATACACCCTTGCCAGGCTCATTGGGCTCGCCATGGACGGTTTCATCTCGTTTTCCTATGCGCCCCTCCAGCTGGCAACGAGAACCGGGTTCCTCGTGTCGGGTCTTGGCTTCCTGTTCGGGGCCTGGATGATCGTGTTGCGCCTGGGGTGGGGGATCGAAGTTCCCGGCTGGAC
>JAUVTI010000074.1 GCA_030601605.1 Gemmatimonadales bacterium | reverse complement strand
ATCACCAGATCGACCTCCGGAAGCCTGCCCGCCGTCTCCAGGGCGGCGCACAGCTCGTCCTCGGCGCCTTCACCCTGCACCTTGGTGGGCACGACCCACAACTCGGTGAGCGGCCAGCGCCGGCCGATCACCGATACGACGTCGCGCAGGGCGGCGCCGTCCGGGCTGGTCACTATCGCGATGCGTCGGGGATACTGCGGCAGCGGCCTCTTGCGCGCGGGATCGAGCAGCCCGTCCCGCTCGAGCGCCGCCCTGGCCCGCTCGAGCTGGAGCTGCCACAGCCCGCCCTCCGCGGTGGGAATGAGGCGCTTTACGCCGAGTCGGAACTCGCCCCGCTCCTCCCACACCGAGGGTCTCGCCTCGACGAAGACTTCCATCCCGTCTTCCGGATCGGCGGGAAGCCGCTCGTTGTCTCTGCGCCACATGACACAGCGTACCTGAGCCTGGGCGTCTCGCAGGGTGAAGTACCAGTGCCCCGACCGGTACGACTTGAATCCGGTCACTTCCCCGCGCACCCAGACGCGCTGGAACCCGGACTCGATCAGTTGGCGGGCTCGGCGCGTGACATCCGCCACGCTCCACGCCCCTTCGGCAGATGCGGGTGGGGCTTGGCCGAAGAGGTCTAGCCCACCCACTGGCGCGCGGCCTGGACGGTGTTGTAGAGCAGCATCGTGATCGTCATCGGCCCCACACCACCCGGCACAGGCGATATCGCCGAAGCCACTTCCCTTGCCGCTTCGAAGTCCACGTCGCCCACCAGGCGGTAGCCCTTCTTGGCGCTCGCATCGTCCACGCGGTTCACGCCCACGTCGATGACCGCGGCGCCCGGCTTCACCCAGTCTCCCTTCACGAACTCCGGCGAGCCGATCGCGGCGATCAGGATATCGGCCTGCCGCGTCATCCCGGGTAGGTCCTTGGTGCGCGAGTGGCACACGGTGACGGTGGCGTTGCCTCCCTCTCCCTTGTGCAGCAGCAGGGCCGCCGCAGGACGGCCCACGATGTTCGAGCGTCCCACAATCACCACGTGCGCGCCGCAGATCTCCACCCCGCTCCGAACGAGCATCTGCTGCACGCCGTACGGCGTGGCCGGCCGGAAGCCGGTCGGGTCCCCGATCTGCACCTTGCCGATGTTCACGGGGTGGAACCCGTCCACGTCCTTCTCCGGCTTGATGCTGAACAGCACGCGCTTCTCGTTGATCTGGTCGGGGAGCGGGAGCTGCACCAGGTACCCGTGGATGTCGCGGTCGGAGTTGAGCCGCTCGACCACCTCGAGCACCTCGGCCTCCGTGGCATCCGCCGGCAGGGTGATCGTCTCGCTCCTCATCCCCAGCTTCTCACAGGCCTTGCCCTTCATGCGGACATAGACCTGGCTCGCGGGATCCTCCCCCACGAGCAGCACGGCGAGCCCCGGCGTGACTCCCTGCTGTTTGAGTTCCTCGATTTGCGTCGCCAACTCGGCGCGCATCTCCTCTGCTATGGCTTTTCCATCGATGATTTTAGCGGGCAAAGTCTACGGCCCTCGTTTCTCGGATTACGACGATCTTGATCTGTCCCGGATATTGCAACTCGCTCTCCACCCGCCGCGCAACCTGTTCGGACAGCTCCGCGGCGGCGGCGTCGCCGATCTGGTCCGGCAGCACCGCGATACGGATTTCCCGCCCCGCCTGGATGGCGAAGGCCTTCTCCACTCCCTTGAAGCTGGTCGCAATCTCCTCGAGGTTGCTCAGACGCTTCACGTAGGTCTCGAACGCCTCGCGGCGCGCTCCGGGCCGTGCACCGCTCGCGGAGTCCGCGGCCTGCACGATCATCGAGATCGTCGACTCATGCGGCTCATCGTCGTGGTGCGCGGCGATGGCGTTGATCACAACCTTGTGCTCGTTGTACCGCTTGGCTACTTCGACGCCGAGCTGCACGTGGGTTCCCTCGTGCTGGTGCGTGAGCACCTTGCCGATGTCGTGCAGCAGGGCCGCGCGCTTGGCGAGATGTACGTCCAGTTTGAGCTCCGCGGCCAGTATGCCCGCGAGCCAGGCCACCTCCTTGGAGTGGGCCAGCATGTTCTGTCCGTACGAGGTGCGGTACTTCATGCGCCCGACGAGCTTGACCAGCTCCGGGTGCATGCCGCGGACGCCCAGCTCGTAGGCGGTCTCCTCCCCGGTCTCCGCGAGCTGCTGCTCCAGCTCGGTGCGCACCTTCTCGACCACCTCCTCGATGCGCCCCGGATGGATGCGGCCGTCCGCGATGAGGCTCTCGAGTGCGCGTCGCGCCACCTCGCGCCTGATCGGGTCGAAGCACGACACAACCACCGTGTCGGGCGTGTCGTCGATGATCACGTCCACGCCCGTGGCCGTCTCGAACGCGCGGATATTGCGGCCCTCGCGTCCGATGATGCGGCCCTTCATCTCGTCGCTGGGAAGTGAGACCGCCGAAACGGTGTTCTCGGTGGTGTGGTCCGCGGAGAGACGCTGGATGGCCATGGCGATGATCTTCTTGGCCTCTCGATCCGCCGTCCGCTTGGCTTCTTCCTTGATGTCGCGGACTGCGGCGGCCGCGTCGCTGCGCGCGGCCTCGGTCATCTCCTTGACCAGTTCCTTCTTTGCGTCCTCGGTCGACAGCCCGGCTACCCGCTCCAGCCGCTTGCGCGTCTCGGCGCTCAGCTCCTCGAGCTCCCCTTCGCGCTGCTGCACCGACTGCTTGCGGTCCGCCACCGACTGCTCCTGGCGCTGCAGCTCCCGCTCGCGGTCGTCCAGCGTATTGAGCTTGCGGTCGATGAGCGTCTCCCGCTCCTCCAGCCGCTGCTGGTGGCGGTCCAGCTCGTCGCGCCGCTCCTTCTCTTCGCGCTCCCACTGCTCGCGCAGCCCGAGCGATTCCTCCTTGGCCTGCAGCAGCGCCTCGTGCTTGGCGGAATCGGCGTCGCGCCGGCACTGGTCCAGGAGTTGCTTCGCTTGCTGCTCGGCCGAGCGGCCCTGCCGCTCCGCTTCCCGCCTCTCCGCGCGCCGCCCGAGCATGAAAAAGACCGCCCCGGCGACAACGGCTCCGACGAGGACGGCCACGATCACGGGCCCGAGATCGATTGGCATCAATCTATCTCCAGCGGCAGCAACCGCCCCGAGGGCGTGCGCCGCGCTAACCATGGGTTGGGAGGTGCTGAGCGCCCAAGTACTTGCGCTAGCGGAATCTACGCCGCGGTCGGCGGCGAGGCAAACGGCCCGCTAGGCGCGGCGTTTGGCGGGGGGCAACAGGCGGGATACCTCGGCCGTGAGGGCCTTGATCCGCTCGGCCAGCTCCGCCTGGGAGCGGCGGGACTGGAACAACTCGTCGGTGATCGTGAGGGCGGCGAGGATGGCCGCCTTGTGGCTCTCGACGATGGCGCCGACCTCGAGCACTTCCTTGAGGGCGCGGTCCAGGTGCTCGGCGACCTCCCGCGTGTACTCCGGCGGCCGGTCCGACTTGAGCGAGTACTCGTCGCCTCCAATCGTGACCTTTACGACCGTCTTCTTGCCGGTCACCGGGCCTGCTCCCCGATCGCTACCTGCTCCTCGAGAAAGCGCAGCCGTCCGAGCAACTCGTTCACCCGGGTGCGAGCGGCTGCAAGGCGGCTCAGAAGGTCCTTGTTCTCGGCTTCCAGCTCCATGATGCGCTCGCGATTGCCCACGGCGTCGTAGCCCGAGCCAAGCTCGGCCTGCTCGCCCTCGGCCCTCAGCGCCCGTCGCCGCCACGACGACAACTCGCCGGTCAGGTCGGCAACGGCCCGCTCGAGCTCATCCAGCGCCTGGAGTTCAGGCCTCTCGTCGTTCGACACCAAGCCGCTCCTTGAGCGTCGTTAAGACCCCCCTAAGCGCTTCATCCACCTCTTCCTCGCGCAGAGTCCTGTCCGGCGCGCGGAAGACCAGTCGCCAGGCTACGCTGCGCCCAGGGACTCCCTCGCCACTGTACTCGTCGAACACGCGACTGTCCACCAGCAGCGCGCCTGCGACTTCGCGCATCGCGCTCTCGACCGCCTGCGCGGTGACGCCGTCTGGGACCACCAGGGCCACGTCGCGCTCCACCGGCGGCGTGGTCGCCAACCCGCGGTACGCTACGTACGGCTGCTCGGCGGCCGAGACAGAGAGCTCGAACCCGAACAGAGGCGCGGCCCAGGCCGGACGATCCGCCTCGAGCATTCCGGCCCGCCCGCGCTGCTCGCCCGAGGCGTCGCGCAACTCCCACCCGGCTGCGGCGGCAACGACGCTGCCATCTGCGCCGGCGGCCCGCGCCGCCTCCTCGAACATACCCTTCACATCCCACAGATCGTAATCAGGCGACTTGCCCGAGCTCGACCAGTGGGGCGGCGCGCTCGCACCCGAGATCACGGCGGCCAGCCACAGCGACTCCCGCGGCACCCCCTCGCCCCCCGCGTGGAACACGGTGCCCATCTCGAACAGCCGGATGTCGCGCTCGCGCGCTGCCCAGTTGCGCTCCGCAGAGCGGACCAGCCCGCTCAGGAGGTCCTGGCGCAGGTGGGCATCCTCGACCGACAGCGGGTTGAGCAGCCGCACCGCGTCCTCGCCCGCCTGGCTGCTGAGCGAGAGGGAGCGGGCCTCGTTGAGGCCGAGCGCGGTCAATACCGAGCGCACGCGCGCCTTGACCGGCTCCACCGGATCGTCTGGCACGACGCTCGGCCTGAGCGGTCTCAGCTCCACCGGGAACGAGTCGTAGCCCTTGAGCCGGGCGACCTCCTCGATGAGATCCACTTCGCGCGTGACGTCCGGGCGCCAACCCGGAACCTGCACGTGGAGCCGGCCGACCTTGGGCGCCACCGGAAATCCGACGCTGAGCAGCAGGCGCTCGATCTCCTCCTGCGGAACCGGCGTGCCCAGCACGTGCTCCACCCGCGCCGGCCTGAGGAACACCGCCTGCGCCTTGCGCGGCTTGGGATACACGTCGATCGCCGCTTCACGCTCCTCGCCTCCCGCCACCGCCCGAATGAGGGCGACGGCGCGGCGCAGAACATCGGTCATGCCCTCGATGTCGGTGCCCCGCTCGAAGCGGTACGACGCCTCTGTGCTTGTCTTGAGCTTGCGGCGCGTCGCCCGGATCCGCTTGGGATCGAAGTACGCGCACTCCAGCAGCACGTCGTTGGTCTCGTCCGACACCTCCGAGTCGCCGCCTCCCATCACTCCGGCGATCGCGGTGGGGCCCTCGCCGTCGCAGATCATCGTCATCTCCGGCGTGAGCTCGCGCTTCTCGCCATCCAGCGTGACCATCTGCTCGCCCGGGTGCGCCCGCCGCACGACGATCCTGTTGCCGCGGACCTTCGCGAGGTCGAACGCGTGCAGCGGCTGGTTCAGCTCGAACAGGATGTAGTTCGTGGCGTCCACGACGTTGTTGATGGGCCGCTGTCCGATGCCGCGCAGTCGGGCCTCGAGCCACGCCGGCGAGGGACCGACCTTCACGCCCCGGATCACAGCGCCCATGTAGCGCGGGCAGCCCTCCACATCCTCGATGCTGATCTCGACGCCGTCGACCGTGCCCCGCTCCTTCACCATGCGCGGCGCCGGGCCCTCCGCCGGGGCGTCCGGAATCACGGCGAGCTTGACCGGCGCTCCGTAGGCAGCCCCCAGCTCGCGCGCGACGCCCTTGTGTCCCAGCAGGTCCCCCCTGTTCGGGGTCACCTCCAGGTCCATCCGCGTGTCGGCGAGCTGCATGGCCTCGAGCAGCGGCGTTCCCGGCGCGGCGTCCGTGCGCACCTCCATGATGCCCTCGTGCTCCGTGCCGAGCTCCAGTTCCCTGGCCGAGCACAGCATCCCGTTGGACACGACACCCCGGATCTTGCGCGCCTCCAGCTCGAGCCCGCCTGGCAGCACCGCGCCGGCGGCCGCGTAGGGATACTTGGCTCCCTCGCGTACGTTGGGGGCGCCGCAAACGACCTCTACGACGCCCTTCCCTGCGTCCACGTGGCACAGCGTGAGGCGGTCGGCGTTGGGATGCTTCTCGACCTTCTCGACGACGCCGATGACGACGTCATCGAGAGCGGGGCGCACGTGCTCGATCGCCTCCACGGGCGCGCCGAGCATCGCCAGCCGTTCTGCGGCATCGTCGGGGTCCAGCTCGCGGCCCAGCATGGCCGACAACCAGTTGACGGAAACGATCATGGCTATTCCACGAACTGTGAGAGGAAGCGCATGTCGTTCTCGAACAGCAGCCGGATGTCCGGGATGCCGTGCCGCAGCATCGTGATCCGCTCCATTCCCATCCCGAACGCGTAGCCCGTGTACCGCTCCGAGTCGATGCCGCAGTTTTCGAACACCGCGGGGTGCACCATGCCGCACCCCATGATCTCGAGCCAGCCCGTCTGCTGGCACGTCGAGCAACCGCTCCCGTGGCAGATCTGGCACTGCACGTCCACCTCGGCCGACGGCTCGGTGAACGGGAAGAACGACGGACGGAACCGGACGGCCGTGTCCGCCGTGAAGAAGTGCTTCACGAAGTAGTCGATGCCGGCCTTGAAGTCCACGAAGCTCACGCCCTCGTCAACGACCAGACCCTCGATTTGCTCGAACATGGGCGAGTGCGACGGGTCGAACGGGTCGCGGCGGTACACGACGCCGGGCACCACGATGCGGATCGGCGGCTCGTAGCGCTCCATCGTGCGCGCCTGCACCGGG
Organism: Gemmatimonadales bacterium; assembly: GCA_030601605.1. Classification (GTDB taxonomy): domain Bacteria; phylum Gemmatimonadota; class Gemmatimonadetes; order Gemmatimonadales; family GWC2-71-9; genus WVYX01. The sequence continues at coordinate 2,324 of JAUVTI010000074.1, read as the reverse complement.
GACGTGTGGGTGCGCAGCAGCACGCCGGGCCCGAGGTAGAAGGTGTCGTGCTCGTCCGCTGCGGGGTGATCGAGCGGGATGTTGAGCTTGGTGAAGTTGTAGTCCTCGGTCTCAGCCTCGGGGCCGGAGACGCGCGTGAAGCCGAGCTCGCGGAAGATCTCGCAGATCTCGTCCACCACCGAGGCCACGGGATGCTTCGCCCCGCGCCACCGGTGGCGACCCGGCATCGTCCAGTCCACGTCGGACGGGCGCGCGACCTCCGACTCGAGCGCGGCCTCGCGGGAGGAGATCGCCGCCTCCAGCTCCTGCTTCAACTCGTTGGCGCGCCTGCCAACGGCGCGCCGCTCCTCGGGCGGGAGGCCCGAGATGGAGCGCAGGATGCCGGTCAGCCTCCCGGCCTTCCGGCCGAGGTATTCGGTCTTGAGCTCCGCCAGCGTCGCTGCGTCGGCGGTGGCCACGCGGTCCACCGCCTGCGCGATCGCCTCGAGCTCGGCTTTGGGGGAAGCGGGGTTTGGCATTGGAGCCCGAGCTGCTAGAGACTCTGCTTCGCTACCTCCGCCAGCTCACCAAACGCCGCCGGGTCGCGAACCGCCAGGTCAGCCAAGACCTTGCGGTTGATTTCCACGCCGGCCTTCCTGAGGCCCGACATGAACCGGCTGTAGGAGAGGTCGTGCAGCCGGGCGGCCGCGTTGATCCGCAGGATCCACAACCTGCGGAAATCGCGCTTGCGGCGGCGCCGGTCGCGGTACGCGTAACGGAGTCCGCGCTCGACGTTCTCCTTGGCCGACTTGTACAGCTTGCTGCGCCCGCCACGTGCGCCCTTGGCGGCGCGCATGATCTTCTTCTTCCGCTTGAGGCGGGCGACGTTGCTTCTCACTCTGGGCATCGCTCGCTCCTATCCGTGCAGCAGACGCTTGATTCTGCCCTCTTCCTGGTGGGAAACCAGGGTGGCCTGGCGCAAGCGCCGCTTACGTTTCGGGGTCTTCTTCGTCAGGATGTGGCTCTTGAAGGCACGCCGCCGCTTCACCTTGCCCCTGCCGGTGAGCTTGAACCGCTTCGCGGCTCCCCGCTTGGTCTTCATCTTCGGCATATGTCTACGTCCTTCGTGTACTCGTGGTTCACCGGCTGCCTTCTGCCGTCGCTACTTCGTCGGCGCCAGTACCATCGTCATGTTCCGGCCCTCGAGCTTCGGGCGCATCTCCACCTTCCCGACGTCCTGAAGCTCGTTGTACACCCGCTCCAGCACCTCCCTGCCCAGTTCCGGGTGCGTCACCTGCCGGCCGCGGAACATCATGGTCACCTTGACCTTGTTGCCCTCTTCCAGAAAGGTGCGCGCGTGCCGGGTCTTGAACTCGAAGTCGTGATCGCTGATCCCCGGCCGGTACTTCACCTCTTTGACCTGGATATTGTGCTGCTTCTTGCGCGCCGCCCGAGCCGCCTTGGCCTGCTCGAAGCGATACTTCCCGTAATCCATGATCTTCACTACGGGCGGCCGCGCCGCCGGCGCCACCTCGACCAGGTCGAGGCCCAGGGTGCGGGCTTTCTCGAGCGCTTCGTCGACAGGCACTACGCCGACCTGCTCTCCGTCTGCCCCGATCAACCGCACCGGGCTGATCCGGATCTGTTGGTTCACCCGAACCCTCTGTTTGTCGTTTTGAACAGCCAGTTGGGGCTCCTCCTTAAAACGAGTCAAAAAACCGGACCCGATCCCTCCGGAGTCCGCAGTCAGCGGGGACATTCGTCCCCGTCTGGTCGTCGGAACCCTGAACGCACACTCGGCACCGGGCCGGCGGCAGGAGGGCGAAGCGCTCGCGGGCGCTTGCTTATCAGATTGTGGCTGCTGAACTTACCCGCCCCCCTCCGGAGTGTCAAGCGGCGCGAATCGGTATGATTTGCCGTCGCTCACCACCCGTCCCAGCCCCCGCTCCGGATCGTGCTCGAACACCAGCAGCCAGCCCTCCGCCTCGGCCCGGGCCAGCAGGCTGCGCTTGGTCTCGAGGGTGACCAGCGGCTCGAGGTCGTAGCCCATTATCCAGGGCAGCGGCAGGTGGGCGGCGGTGGGCACGAGATCACCCAGGAAACAGGCGCTCTCCCCCCCGCTCGTCACCAGGACCGACTGGTGGTAGGGCACGTGCCCCGGGGTCGGAAGCAGATGGATTCCGGGCAGGAGATCCGCCTCCCCACTCACCAACCGCCACCGGTCGGCCGCCGCGATCGGAGCGAAGTTGAGCGGAAGATAGTTCGCCGCGGTGCGCTCATTGGTGCGCGCGGCAAACTCGAGCTCGGCCTGCTGCACCACGTAGGCGGCGTTTGGGAATGCGACC
>JAUVTI010000202.1 GCA_030601605.1 Gemmatimonadales bacterium | reverse complement strand
AGAACGCCTCGGGCACCGTGGTGTGGCGCATGACGTACGCCGTGACCGAGCACGCCGGCGGCGCGACCAAGAACCGGCGGGTGGACGAGGTGATCAGCCTCCCGGCGGGCGAGTACACCGTGCGTTATCGGAGCGACGGCTCGTACTCGTTCCAGGACTGGAACGCGGATCCGCCGGACGATCCGTTGAGTTGGGGGGTGACGGTGTCCAGGGCAGGAGGAGGCTAGAGCCCGGCCTACCGATCGACCGGTGGGTACGCCTCCCCCCGCAGCGCTGCCAGCGCCCTCCTCGCCCGTTCCACCATCGGCTGCACCGTCTCGTCGCCGTCTTCCAGCGCATCGATGAACTTCTGGTACATCTCGATTGCCTTGCTGCCCTCGCCCAGCTGCTGGTACAGCGCGCCCCGCTCGGCCCAGGAACGGATCATTAGCGTCACGCCAGCGTCCAAGTTGATGCTGTCGAGCTGCGCGTATGCGTCAACCGCTTCCCGCAGATCTCCCAGGCGCGCCAGGAGCTCTGCCCAGGCGTAGCCCTCCTCGACCTCGGCCCCGCTCCACTCGTTCGGGCGTGATTCGTCGGGCCAGAAGTGCCGTTCAACGATGTCTCGTGCCTCCGCCGTGTCGCCGCGGGCGAGTGCGAGGTGCGCGCGGCCACTGTGCCACGTGTCTGCGTCCTGGTAGCTCAGGAAGTGTGTGAGGATCGTGGTATCGCGCGACCACAAGTACAAGGTCAGCATCGCGAAATCCGGCGCCGTCATGATGATCCGATACGCCGCTGTGTCAGGTGCCAGTGTGGATTGCAGCAGGTCGAACCATTCGTGAGCGGCGCGGCTGATCTCGACGCTGTCGGCGCGATACTCCGCCCACACGATGTTGATTAGCTCGCCGATGATTGCCGTTGGAAGCATCGCGACATCGCCTTCTGGTCCCGTGACCGGGATCGCGTCGACAGGGATGGCTCGAATCCAACGCGTCATGAGTTCGCGCGCCTTCTCCACTCGGCCAGCGGCGCCCACAATGACGAATGCATTGCCATAGGCGTCGAACATTTGGGCATCCAACTCAGCATCCGATAGCGTGGCGGTGGCCTCGGTCATCCGGTCCGCAGCCTCGCTGAACTGGCGTTGGGCGAACAGCGCCCGCGCTTCGTAGGCAAGGGCTTGTGACTCCAGTCCGAGGTCCTTCAGGATAGTGCTTTGATTCGCGGCCTCGTCGAACCGTTCCCGGTCGAGAAGAAGCCGGATCAGCCCCTCCCGCGCGCGGATGGAACTCGGAGCGGCAGACACCCAGCCGTAGGCGGTTGCCACGCGCTCTTCCTCCGCCTGCCGGCGCAGCCGCTCGACCGTCTCCGCTCCGAAGCGTGCCCGGAGTGCCGCGGGCTCCGCGTACAGCGCCGAGTCGGCGAAACAGAGGTATGAGGCCCCAGCGTCGGCGCAGTTGTTGAGCGCATCGAGAATGTGCTGGTACGCGAGGATGTAGTTCGAATCCAGCGCCAGAGCGCGTTGAAAGGCATGCAACGCCTTCCCAACGTTGCCCAGGGTGTCCGGATGTGGGAATTCCTGGCTGCGGTCGTGGTAGTGCGCCTCGCCGAGCTGGTACCACGCCTCGACATCGCCCGGGTCACGCACGATGAGCTGCTCGGCAATAGATCTCGAGCGCCGCAGCTGGTTGTTTTCAAACGCCGCGTAGGCTTGGATCAGGCTCCTCAGTCGCGACGGCAAGGCCTGGCCATGTGCCGCCGCCTTGGCGACTAGCGCCCGCCGTTTCTCCGGATCTCCTGCCGCCGGCCTCCAGCCCTCCACGTTGCGCAGTTGGATGTACGTGAGGGCGAAGGTAGAATCCAGCTCGACGGCCCGGGTGAAGTGCATTTCCGCCGAGTCGAGCGCGAATCGCTGGAGCGCGTCGGTGCCCGCGAGGTACGCGCGGTAGGCGTCCAGCGAGCGGGTGGTCTGGGCCACCACGCCAGGACGCTCGCCGGCAGGTGCGCCGCTTACCTGTAGAATGCGCGCCGCCACCGAGTCGAACAGGAAGCGGGGATCGGATGCTAGATCGCTGCGCACGATCTCGGTCGCCAGCCGGTCACCGGATGCCACGTCGTGCACCTTGGCCTCGACGACCAACGAGTCACGCTCACGTCGGATGTCCCCCAGCACCAGCGTTCCCACGCGCGCTTCCCGCGCCATCGCTTGCGCCGCGTCGAAATCCAGATCCTGAGGGCTTGTGACATCACGCCTGCGCATGAGGGAGGCGGTCCGCTCGTCGTCGTAGACGCGCATGTCCTCCCAATGCGCCAGCGACAGGTCGAGGAGGTTCATGGAAGCCTCCTGCAGCCAATCGTTGTCCGCGATGCCGGTCCGGTTCTCGAACGGAAACACGATGATGCTCTTGCGGGGGTCGCCCTCGATGCTCCAGCCGCGGGGCCAGAGGGCGAACACTGCGGCGAGCACGAGTACTGCGGCTGCCGCAACACCCCAGAGCCAGCGACGGGGAGCCGCGATTGTGGCGATCACACCCGACGGTGTGCCGACTACGTCGCGGAACTCGGCGGCAGTCTGCAGTCGTTCCGCCGGGTCCTTGGCGAGCGCCTGGGCAATTGTCGTGGCCATCGCCGCCGGCGTGTCCGCGCGCAGCTCGGTCAGTGGCTTGGGGGTCTCGGTGAGGTGCGCGGCAAGCACTGCCTGGGCGGTGGGTCCGGTGAACGGCGGCGTGCCGGCTAGCATCTCGTAACCCACGACCGCCAGGGCATACACATCTGCCCGGGCGTCGACGTGCCGCTCACCCGCGACCTGCTCGGGGGCCATGTACCCCGGCGTGCCGACGGCAAACCCCGTCTCGGTGAGGCGCTCCTCGCCCCGGGCCTCGGCCAGCGCGCGTGCGACCCCGAAATCCGTGAGCACCGCGTGCCCCTGCTCCAGCAGGATGTTCTCCGGCTTGATGTCCCGGTGCACCACCCCATGCGCGTGGGCGTAGGCGAGGGCATCCGAGACCTCGTACAGGATCCGCGCCGCGTCGGTAACCGGGAGCTTGCCCTCCGTGGTGAGCCGGTGCCGCAGTGACTCTCCCGTCACGTAGGGCATCACGTAGTAGATCAGATCATCCTGCGCCCCCGCCGTCAGCACGGGTAGGATGTGGGGGTGCTGCAGCTGCGCGGCGAGCTCGATCTCCTGCTTGAACCGGGCGGCGCTCACGTCGTTCGCCATTTCGGGTGGGAGCACCTTGATCACGACCTGCCGGTTGAGCGAGGCCTCGGTGGCGAGAAACAGTCGGCTCATACCTCCCCGAGCGAGCTCGCGCTCGAGACGGAAGGCGTCGCCCAAGGTGGCTTGCAGGCGGTTGTGTAGCTCGGTCAAGCTGGTGGGCTCCCGGGAGGTGGAGGTGAGCTAAGATAAGGCCGTTGGGCGGGATGGCGGTAGGGCGGAGCACCGTACGTTCGAGTCCGGTTCGGCCGCCGATCGGGGGGGGACCGGGGAAGGGGGAAGGGTGACGGGTCCAGACTGAGACCCACCGAATATTGGCCGATCTGCAAGTGGCTTGCGTGACGGGGGTTGCGGGGGGGGTGGATGATCCTTCTTACCAGCTGCTAAGGCTGGCGCGTCTACCAGTTCCGCCACGGCCGCGGGATGGTCAAAAGTAAGGACTAAGCCGTTGGGAGCATAGGC